>NZ_BCPS01000022.1:0-10923 GCF_016586185.1 Paenibacillus sp. EPM92 | reverse complement strand
AAGCGGACGAAGCGTGGCGGGTACAGTTGGAGTGAGCAAGGCGTCAGGGCGATGCTGAGGACGATGATGAGGATTCAAGAAGCGGGCACGGTGGTAAGAACGGTTGAAGGACAAGCGAGTAAGCAGGCAACGCCGCAGCAGCCGATAAACATGCGGCAATTGCTAAAGAACGTGACGCAACCGGTCAAGGGTTGTATCGCTGGAATGATTCGCATGCTGCAAGGACCGAAGCAAAGCAGCACAACGGGTATGGCACTCAAAGCACTTCGCGGATAACGGCAAAAAATTCTGACAAATCACTTGTATTTGATGAAAGAACGAAGCAAAGCGCTTACAAGGAAGAGGTTCCTTCGAGGTTCGCGTTCCAAGCATCTTAAATGACTGCCCACGCTAGCTTGACACTGACGGTATGTTTGTGTCATTAGACAACAAGTCCAAGCAACACAATGATCACTACAATAATTAAAGGGGTATAAACAAATTCCAGCATCTTTCCTCTCCTTTTCCGTTATTGAAATTTCGTCACGTAAAGCGTGCCGTCCTTCACCTCCACGATAACCGCTTGTTCCCCTGCGCGAATTTCCTCCCCGTCGAAGCTGGCGGCAATCTGATTCGTCACGCCGGCGCCGACCTTAACCAGCACTTCGCCGAACCCGGTTGCGGGAATCGTCGTAATGACCTCGCACAATTTGCCGCTTAGCTGATGGAGCGAAAAAGCGACCGAGTTTTCGGCGTTCTGGGCGGGCTTCACGTACAAAAAATACACAAGCGTGCAGGAAGCGACCGCAAACAAAACGGAGCACGCCAAGACGCCGCCCGCCATCGCGCTATACTTCGTCAGCAGGATGCCAACGCCGCCGAATGTCGTCACCCCGGCCAGCAGCACCGTCGAATTGAACACGCTGCTATCCAGCGCGTCAAGCGCCTTGCTAAAGATGCCGTCGACCATATCGCCGAAAATCAATGAAAGGAAGATCAAAACGATCCCCGTTACAAAACAGATGACATATAACTCAAACATACCCGTCTCCCTTCGGCTTCCGTCCTCCTTCGCGGCTACCCCCATTATAACCTTTTCTCGCTTCGGGACGATACCGAAATTGCCAAGGCCCGGCGCCTGTCGCGGCATCCGTCATCTCGCTGCCTAGCACACGCCCAAAATCCACCCCTCGGTCTGCGACGCCATCCGTTTCTCCCGTTCCGTCAGCGTATCCGCTCGAAAATACCGCTCTAGCGTCCCGTTTTGATCCCGTTCCCGGAGCCACGCCGCAATCACGTAAGCATCTTGCGCATCCCGCGGCCAATCTTGGGGAAAATCGGCGGCAAACTGCTTGTACCGCTGGTAAAGCAGCGCCGGATACACCTCCGCCAGCACGCTTTTCCCCGCCGGAGGCTCCCAGCCGTCAAACGGCCAAACGTGAAGCGTGTCCCGGACGGCAGAGCGGAGCTCGTACATCCACGGCAAGCCCGCGTGCGTGGAATAAGAGACGGCGCCCGTCTTCTGTTCAAAGTTCCAAGCGCTTTTGGCCGAAGCCGTAAACGTTTCCGTCAAACGGAGCGCCTTCGCGTTCGGATAGCCCGGCGCCTTCTCCCGGCATACGCTCACCGGCTGCTCCTTCGTATTCCAATTTTGCACAAAGTGTTCGAGCAACGCATCCCAGTTTTGCAGGCCATGTTCAGCAAAATAGGCAGCGGGAAACGACAGCGAGTGGTCGATCCCGATGGCCAGCCTCCGGTTCCGCTCCAGCAAAGCGTCTCTGACGTATTCGTAAACCTCTTTCCGGGACCAGCCAAATGTTTTCGCTTGAGCGCCGTCAGGCGAAATCCGCCGAAAGAAGCCCGGCGGATTCATTTCCACCAACTGAATGGCCGGTGTGCGCCGATCCGGCTCCCCTCTCCCGGAATAGTCGATCCCGATATAGCAATCAAAACGCATGGCAATCTCCTTTCGGTATTGGTCTTGGAGTTGAGTCCGTATAATTGTGTAAAATGGTAGTTTACTGAAAATAAAGGGAGCCATAATCCCAATCCCTCAGTTAGAATGATGGTGTCTACGCAACATTCTTCAGGAGGAGATTCAGATATGGCTCAATACCAGATTAACGTAGATTCTCAACTTTTGCATCAACTTTTCTTAGACCCCCATGCCGCTAATGCGGCACCAGCAGATGATGAAAATGGGCGAATGCGGTACAATATTCCTGTGGCTGGTGGAGGGAGGTCGTTGTTTCTTGGTGCTGCGAGCCCGACTCTTAGACGGACCCCAACGACCAGGTGCACCACAGATTGTCGCTCCTTCGGGAAGCACGCGGGATAGAATGGCCCATGTGTGGTCGTTGCACCAGCCCTCAATCGACAAAGCCGCAAGGAGATTGTCCATCATGGATGTCGTCTACAGCCATGTCTGTGGACTGGATGTCCACAAAAAGACGGTCGTGGCCTGCATTATCACGCCGGACGAGAAAGAAATCCGCACATTCTCGACCATGACCGACGATCTGTTGCAGATGGTGGACTGGATCAAGAGCAAAGGTTGCACCCACGCCGCCATGGAAAGCACCGGTTCCTACTGGAAACCCGTCTATAACCTGTTGGAGACGGAAGAGATTCAAACCTTGGTCGTCAATGCGCAGCATATCAAGCATGTTCCCGGACGAAAAACCGATGTGAAGGATGCCGAGTGGATCGCTTCGTTGCTCCGGCATGGATTGCTCCGAGGCAGCTTCATTCCGCCACGTGATCAACGGGAGCTTCGCGAGTTGATCCGATACCGCCGTAGTCTGATCGAGGAGCGGGCACGAGAAGTCAACCGGATTCAGAAAGTGCTGGAAGGCGCCAACATCAAACTGTCGTCGGTAGCCAGCGATATTCTGGGCAAATCGGCGCGTGCGATGATCGAAGCGCTGATAGCCGGTAACGTTGATCCGGAATCCTTGTCGGAGTTGGCACTTCGGCGTCTGAAGAACAAGAAAGCGGATCTCCAGCGCGCGCTCAAAGGACTGATCGGCCCGCACCAACGGTTGATGCTCCAAACCCAACTGCGGCACGTCGATGAACTGGACGCGCTGATTCAACAGTTGGACGAGGAGATCAAGAGGCGGATGCTCCCTTTTGAGGAAGACCTGGAGCGGCTGGACACCATTCCCGGGGTGGCCCGGCGGACGGCGGAACAAATTGTCGCTGAAACGGGTACCGACATGAGCCGCTTTCCGTCTGCCGCTCATTTGTGTTCGTGGGCGGGGTTGGCTCCAGGGAACAACGAAAGTGCTGGGAAACGAAAGTCCGGGCGAACGACCAAAGGGAATCCGAAGCTTCGGAGCGCTCTCATCGAGGCGGCACGGGCAGCAGTCCGAACGAAACACACGTATCTGTCCAGTCTATATCATCGCATTGCCGCCAGACGAGGGGCCAATCGGGCGGCTGTGGCGGTGGCCCATCGGATCCTGACCATCGTCTACCATCTGCTAAAGGAAAAACAGGTTTACAACGAACTGGGGCCTCATTATTACGAAGAACGCCGGCGTGAACAGATGGCCCGACAAGCGATACGGAAGTTGGAAATGTTAGGATATGACGTTATGTTAAAAGAACGGGAGCAAACCGCATAATCCCCTATCATTTTCCAATTTGAAGCGATGTAACGGTGGGTTGGCCTTTTTGTGCTTTTTAGCGACTATTATTTTCGGGATAGGAAACACCCAGGATTCCGGTGTTGCAAAATTGCTGGAATCGGTACTGAACCAAATCTTACAGGCGCAGGTTGCGCAACGTACTGGATGCCTCTGCGAAAGCCCTGAAGAATGAAATCCACACGCATGTACGAGCGATCCTGGAGGCGCCCAACCCGGAAGCGGCCCGGCTACTTTTGGAGCAGACGCTGGCGGCTTACGAGGACAAAGCGGCGAAGGCGATGCGGATTCTGGAAGCCGGTTTTGACGATGTCACCGCCGTTTTGAGCCTGCCGGAAAAGTACCGTAAGCGCTTGAGAACGACAAACAGCGTAGAACGTCTGAATGAGGAAGTTCGCCGCCGGGAACGCGTGATTCGCATTTTTCTCAACCGGGAATCCGTCATTCGACTCATCGGTGCGCTACTCATGGAACAGGACGAGAAATGGGCTTCCGGCAAGAAGTACCTCGATATGGTCGAATACCTAGAGTGGCGTGAAAGCCGGCCAAAATCTGTCTCGAAAGTAACCCGAATCATGTAGCCCATTCTAGCTGAGGGATTTTACACATAATTTTGGACTTGATCCTGAAATAAACAGGCAACCAAAGAACTAAGTGCATTTTATACAATTCTTTTTGTGTAGAAAGGGTGTAAGTATGGTTAATCTATTGTATATATTTAACCGCTCCCGTATGTATTCGTGAAGTTTACATTTTCATAATGGTCATCGCCATGGACACGATGCCCGTTTCCGGTCCCCATCGGGCTGCTGAGCGGATGCCTCAGCCTTGTCCGGAAACTCCGGATACGATATATTGGGCGTGGGAGCTTCTTCGGCATGGCAGTCCGCCATCTCGAGAATCCCCGGATCCATTCATTTCGTTGATGTGTCTGGAGGCAGCCATGGAACTTGTGGAAGTGTTTAAAGCTTTGTCCAATGAAACGAGGCTCCTGATCTTGCAGTGGCTTAAAAATCCGGAGCTTCATTTTCCAAAACCGCAAAACGGGGATATACACGAAGACGGGGTTTGCGTGAGCGACATCCAGAAAAAAGCGGGATTGTCGCAATCTACAGTGTCCCTTTACCTTTCCGCGCTGCAAAATGCCGGATTGATAAAAGCAAAGCGCATCGGGCAATTTACTTATTATAAACGGGATGAGGAAAACGTTAAAAAAATAACGGAACTGTTATCTAGAGAATTGTAAATCAAAATGTTCCCTCGCCGCTGCTTTAGACTTGAAAGATGCCCGTTCTCATATTATTATATC
The DNA here is from genome assembly GCF_016586185.1 of Paenibacillus sp. EPM92. Classification (NCBI taxonomy): domain Bacteria; kingdom Bacillati; phylum Bacillota; class Bacilli; order Caryophanales; family Paenibacillaceae; genus Paenibacillus; species Paenibacillus sp. EPM92. The sequence continues at coordinate 5,985 of NZ_BCPS01000022.1, read as the reverse complement.
GATAATTATAGATATTTATAAATAATGATATGTGAGGGATGGCAATGAACCAATTTGCTCAACATAAGGGATATTCGCGCATGTTTCAAGAAAACCGTCTGACGCTCGGCTTATTGTTTCCGTTGGAGTCATATGAAGGCAGCATTCCGGAGATGGACATTGAAAAGCAAATGAAACTGGCAAAAAGAGCGGAAGAGCTGAATTTCGCCGCATTATTCGTCAGGGACGTTCCGTTGCACGACCCCACTTTCGGCGATGTGGGCCAAATTTATGATCCCTGGGTCTTTTTAGGCTATCTAGCCGCCCATACTCAAAACATCGCTCTGGGCACCGCAAGCGTGATTCTCACCCTGCGTCACCCTTTACATGTGGCCAAAGCGGCGGCCTCCATCGACCACCTCTCGGGCGAACGTCTCATTCTTGGCGTCGCGACCGGGGATCGTCCAATAGAATTTCCGGCTTTTTCCATCGATCCCGAAGAGCGCGGCGCTTTGTTTCAAGAAGCCGTTTCGGTCATGAAAAAAGCGTGGGCGGAGAACTTTCCTGCGATCCGATCGCCGCGTGTCGATCTGTCGCACGGGGACCTTTTGCCCAAACCGCGTTTGTCGGATATTCCAATGCTGGTAACCGGCCACAGTTCTCAGTCCATTGAATGGATTGCCCAAAATAGCGACGGGTGGTTGTATTATCCCCGAAACATTAAATTCCAAGCGGAACTGATTCAACATTGGCGCTCACTCACCGATCAGTTTAAACCGTTCAGTCAGTCTCTCTATGTAGATTTGACGGAGGATCCGAATCATCGTCCGGTCCCTATTCATTTAGGGTTCCGGATCGGGCGCAATCCGCTGATTGAATTCCTTCATTTGCTGAAAAACGCAGGTGTCAATCATGTAATGATCAATTTAAAATACGGCCATCGTCCTGTTGAAGAAGTGATTGAGGAGCTGGATGAAGAAGTCCTTCCCCACTTTCCCGCATTCACCGGCGGACAACATCGTTGAGGATGTTTGCAACCATTCGCTGAGGAGGAAGCAAGCAACAATGGCTTACCGTGTTTATGCAATGGATTTTTCCTTCTATAACTCGATGGGAATATACAGCTTCGAGGCACGGTGCGAGATGCTGAAAGAGATCGGGTACGATGCGGCGCATTTGTCCGTCTGGCACGGAGAGCGGTGGCGGGACGCGGCGAAGCTCAGCAGTGTCAAACGGAAATACGGACTGGACGTCGCGGGCGTATATGTCGTGCTGGATCTCTCGTTAGGCGAGAACCATCCGAGAAATCAGGGCATCCTGAACTTGTTGGAGACGCTGGAAGGGTGTTCGACTGTCGAGTTGGCCATCCAATCCGCAGGAAGTCATCTCCGCCCCTCCGACCCGGCGGGTGACGACATCGCGGTGAACTGGCTGGAAAAAGCGCTCAAAATTTGCGAGCGGCGAAACATCGATATTTTGCTTTACACGCACCTCTCCTTCTGGCTCGAGCGCCACGAAGATGCGGCGCGACTGTGCCGGCGGCTGAACCATCCCCATTTGGGGATCGTGTTCTGCGGTTACCACTGGTACGCCGTCGACGGAACGAATCTGACCGGCATACTGAAAGAGATAACGCCATACCTGAAGCAGGCGAACCTGTCCGGCAGCCGCCGGAATCCGCACGGTTTCAGGAATAATGCGACGATCGAGCCGCTGGACGAAGGCGAGTTGGACAATTTCGCGTTGCTAGGGCAGCTTAAAAAGATGGGTTTCCAGGGGATGATTGGCTTTCAGGGGTGGAGTGAAGGAGGCGACGCCTACAGCAAGCTGAGTCGTTCGCTCAAAGCATTCCGTGACATGGAGCGGCGTCTTGAGGCGCATCCGCACTGGGCGGAATTGAAATTGCTTCCATAGACGGCACTTTCATGGCCGTCAAGCAAAACATGACCACCGTTAAGACCAGAAAAAGACCGGAGTGAAGCAGCTAAAAAGATCACTTCTCCCCGAGGACAGCAGACGGCGTCGATTTCTTGTACGGAAAAATGTGCTGCCAAATCCTCGATTCCTTCCCGTCCCCGTCCGAAGCGAAAATCCTTCCCCACCATCACTTCAGGATGAAGGTTGGTCAGTTCCCGGATAAAATCAGCAACGCTGCGGCTGAGGTAAGCCTCATCAAATTTGGCTACGACGACGTTGTCGACACCAAGTTCAAAGAGACGACGCAATTTTTCCTGAATCGGGGTGAGGATACAAGCTCCTTCCAAAGAGGAACGCGGCGTCGGGTCAAACGTCTAAACCGTGAACCATGCGCCCACTCAGGTTAACGCCTTGACAAAAGATTCTATCAATTCGCGGCGGTGGTAAAAAATTCCCTGCCCGATCTTGTCTTCCGTCCACGTGATCGTCGGGAAGTCCTCATATGTGATATAACCGCTGGCAAACGCCTCATTGCGGTTTCCGGACGGGTCAAAGAAATAGATCGTTTGTCCCTGCGTGATGCCGTGGCGGGTCGGCGTCACTTCCGTCGGTACGTTGTACATAGTCAGGATGTCCGCCGCCTTGTAGACATCGTGAATGCTCTCGACATAGAATGCCACGTGATGCAGCTTGCTGTCAGGCCCTTTGATAAACGCCAGATCATGCGCCTTGTTCGTCGTAAACAGAAAGCTGCCGATTAATTCCTCGCCGTCGACCGTTGTGATTTTTTCGCTTTGGCGGAAGCCGAGCACTTCCATAAAGAACCTCGTTACCGTTTTCAGGTCATCGCCGGTCAGAAGCACGTGATCCAAGCGGTGTGGCGCGATACCATGCGCATCGAGCGGCCACGGGTGCGGATTTAACGATCCGGTCTTCGTTCCGAGACGCTCGACTTCATAATACAGTTCGACATGATGGCCCGTCGGCAGAACAAAATGAACCGCTTGCCCTTCCGCCAGACGCGTACCGTAAGAAATCCGCGAAGTCGTACAACCAAACTGCTCCACTTTCTTTTCCAAATCCTTCAAGACCACATCGTTCTTTACCTTGAACGCAAAGTGATCAAGACCGGGATGATCGGCCTGCTTCAAAATCAGACTGTGATGATCGTACTCATCCCACGCTTTTAAGTAGACTCTTCCATCCGAGCGCCCCGTCTCTTCCATCCCGATTACTTTCGTGTAGTATTCCACTGATTTTTCCAGATCGAGAACGCGCAGTTCCACGCGGCCAATTCTCATGATTCCGTTCCCAAAGCCCATGATCCTTCTCCCTCATTTAAAGGGGGCTGAACTTCGACAGGGCGAAAAAATATCGACCATGATATAAAATCAGGTCGACGTAGGGGGGCTCTGCTCACCATTCTGGGAATCGGTATTATTTAAGACTAACAACAGGCATTCATGTAAATGTTCTTCCATTGCGGATTTGGCAATTTGCGGCATATTGTTTTTGATTGCTTGAAAAATAATTTTGTGTGATTCAATGGAATTTTCTATATTTTGATGTATTAAAAATCTGTGCAAACTAATGAAGTCGGTCTGATCCCATAACCATTGAACTTGTGACATTAGTCGGGGCATATGGGAGGCTGCGACAATAGTGCGATGAAATTCACGATTTTTAATAGAGTATTGGGAGTAATTTTTCTCGGCCGCTAGTTGTTCCATCTGAAACAACAGGTCTTCGAGTTTCGTTAGGTCTGCTTCAGTCGCCTTGGTAGCCGCTATAGAAGAAGCTAATCCTTCCAAGCTTTTGCGCAAAAGATAAAGTTCTTCAAAGTCTTCTATGGTAAACGTTCTAACGATGCAGCCTACTTGGGGGACGATCTTCACAAACCCGTCAAATTCCAGTTGTTTTAACGCATCTTGCACGGGTGTTTTACTCACTCCAAACCGTTTGGCTAATTGGCTGGTTGAGAGCTTTTCGCCGTTCTCCCACTCTTTATTTAACAATGCCATTTTGATTTTCTGGTAAGTTTCGCGATGTTTCGGAAGTGTGTTATCGGTAAATCCATTCATCGGATGATACCCCCTTGTACCCTTAGTATGTCCAAATATCATGTGATTTTTACTGACAAATCAACCAACTGTAACTTTAGTTCTTATAATTCTTCATGTCAAGTTATAATTGGAATTATGATTATAAACCGACAGTAAGATCATGTAGAAGGGTAAATATTACTATTTATTTTACATATTTTAAAATAATATTTGACAATGTAATTTCTCCGATATATTCTAAAGATGAAAGAAATCTGTGGTTCTAGAACAATAGTTTGCAAAATATCATGGAGGTGTTTTTATTGAGAGATAAACTGCTGCGAGGGGTACTAATCCCTTTACCAACGGTATTTCTGGATGATGGGACAGTAGATATCAAGGCGATGGAGGAAATTGTTGAATTTTATGTTGGGTCCGGGATTCACGGATTATTTGTAAATGGTTCGTTTGGTATGGGCCCCGCCATGAGTACGGAGCAACGGAAACAAGTTGCGGAACTGGTGGCCAATAAGCTGAACGGAAGACTTCCATTTATTGTCCATTGCGGTACGGTAGATGTCTATTCAGCTATTGAATTAACCGCCCATGCAAAGTCGATCGGCGCATTGGCTAGCGCGTTATTACCACCCTATTATTACAGTGATCATACAGAGTATGAAATTATAGAACATTTTCGATTCGTCGCGGAATCAGTCGACATGCCTTTAATGATCTATGACAATCCGAAGTATAGCGGCATTGATATGGGGGTAGGTAGAGTATTGAAAATCAAAGAAGCGGTCCCCCAAATACGAGCAATCAAACTGAACATTATGACGAACGAGAAAGCGCTCTCTTATATTCGTTCGTTGCCTGAGGATATTGCTGTGTTTCCAACGGTTGCCTCTTCCCTGCTTGCCAGCTATCCAAGGCGTTTCGATGGATATATGAATCCGCCAACCTGTCACGTACCCGAATTGCAAGCAGCTTATTGGAATGCAGTGGATAAGGAAGATTGGAAAGGGGCGGCAACATACCACTGGAAATTGTCCGAAATTGAAGATGTAATTACACAATTGTGGCAAACTAATGGCAGGGCGCCATTTAAAGAAGCGATGAAGTTAAGGGGCTTGCCGATTAAGATGTTCCCTCGTTGGCCAATTATGGATTTAACCGAAGAACAGCTTAACACGCTGTATGAACGTCATAAAGACGTGGGGACAGAGGAATTTATCGGCAATCGTTTTGTGAAACTGTAGACAGTTGTAGAAAGTCCGTGTCTGCAAAAAATGAGTAAAGGAGAGATTTGGATGCTGGAAATTGTGAAGACAGGAATGGCGGAACTCGATGCGTTTCATGAGGAAATTGTGCCAAAGCACTACGACGGGCTGTGGCGGATCGGTGAAAAGTTTTTAACCAGAACTCCTGCCAACGTTGGGGTCCTTATGTGTGGAAATGGAACGAATCTTACGAATTGTTAATGAAAGCAAAGCGATTAGTAGATCCGACGTTATTTAGAGGCGGAGAACGCAGGGTGCTTCATTTTTCCAATTCTTCGTTTGGCGGAATGCAGGCCACTCACAGTATGAATGCAAACTTCCAGCTGGTAAAAGCAGGGGAGCAAGAAGCATCCCACCGGCATTCCGTAGATGCCCTTCGTTTTATGGTACAAGGAAAGGCGATTACGGTCGTCAATGGCGAACCATTTGAAATGAATGAAGGGGATTTAATAACGACTCCCAACTGGTGCTGGCATGGGCACAAAAATGAGACGAAAGAAGATGCCATTTGGTTAGATGGCGTAACGGCGCCGTTGCCGATTTTGTTGCGGGGGATGTTTTTCGAGCCGCATCCGTCTAAGTCACTTCAGCAAGTCGAACAATCGGCAAATCATACCCGGGCTTTAGTAGGCAATGGACGTTTGCGACCGAAACACCAAGCAAACGTATTGCAATATCCGGCGTTGTCCTACCCTTTTGAAGAAGTGTATGAAGAAATTAAACTCCAGCAAAAGTTGGAAAACTTGAGTCCTTTTGACGGCTATTTA
>NZ_BCPS01000021.1:0-19592 GCF_016586185.1 Paenibacillus sp. EPM92 | reverse complement strand
AGTATATTAACCCGGTTACGGGTGGTTCGGTAATGGCCCAAATGTCCGCATACATGCAAATGTTGCCGCTCGGGTTCCGTTCGAAAGCTCATCAGCATAGCTCAAGTGTCGTTTACTACGTGCATAAAGGCGAAGGTATGAGTATCATTGACGGTCAAAAATTTGAATGGAAAAAAGGCGATACATTCGTAGTCCCGGTCTGGTGTGTCCATGAACATATCAATACTTCGGATAAAGAGGAGTCGTTCTTATTTTCATTTAGTGACGAACCGGTCATGCGTTTGACGGGCTTTTATCGCGAATTAGGGTATGGAGAAAACAACGGACAACAAGATGTGACGGTATAAAGGAGGGGAACATGTTGGAGCGAAGTGTATCAAGACATAGCCGAATTGGCATTTGGGCTGTCGTTGTAACTCAGTTGCCAATCTTATTGTTCGGACCGATTGCTTATTTACTATCTCCACCGAACGTTCCACTGCTCGTTTTTGGGATTCCAGCGATGTGGTTCTGGGCTTTCTTATTTTCAATTCTTGCATTTATTGGGATAACCATTGCAGTGTATTTGGACTCCCGTACCGAACAAAAACTTGAGGATAATCCAGGAGTGAAGTCATGACGTACTCAGTCATTGTATTAGCTATATTTGGAATAGCCGTTATTCTCGTAGGGGCTTGGGCTTCTAGAAATTCAATGCCGACAGCGGAAGATTATTTTTTAGGCGGTCGAAGCATCGGGGCCATAGCGACATTTTTCGGAATGGCTGCGACCCAATTGAGCGGATTTGTCTTTTTGGGACAGATTGCCATTTCTTATATGGGCGGGGTTGGAACGATCGCTCAACTATTAGGCGGGATTATTCAAGTCCCTCTCCTCTATTATTTGTTCAGATACATGAACGACATGGGCAAAAAGCATGGATATATTACGCAAGCAGACTATTTGTCCGCCCGCTTTGATAATTCGAAATTTATGACGATTGTTCCTTCTGTATTAGGGATTGTTGCCATCACCGCCGGTCATTTTGTCATTCAATTTATGTCAACCGGTTATATATTTCAGATTATGACCGGAGGGAAATTGCCTTACTCTTTTGGCATTATATATACGGCTATCATTGTTGCCGTTGTTGTGCTGATCGGAGGATTTCGCGCAACGGCTTGGGCGGATATTGTGCTAGGCGGCTGGATGCTACTCGCTCTTCTGTCCATACCGTTTATCGTCTTAGGGGCGACAGGAATGGGCTTCTCCGAGGCCGTCGGCAGCTTTGTTACCAATTTTCCACAGCACGCTAGCATTCCCGGTCCATTAGGGCAATGGACGCCGCAAATGATCTTTTCCTGGATTATCGTTATGGGCGGGTTCATTATGTATCCGCATATGTTCCTTAGAGCTTATTCGGCGCGTGATAAGAAGCTGTTTAGTATAACGGCGTTCTTTTGGATTCCTGTGATGGTGTTTTCGGTTGGGATCGTTCTCGTTTTCGGCTCGCTCATTCATCTGGTTTGGGCGAATCCGGGTATAGCTCAAGTGACACCGGATCAATTGCTCATCCATTTAATTACTCAATTTACATCTTCATGGGTGGCGCCTTTTATTTTGGCCGGAGCATTGGCGGCGATCGTTAGTACTTTAATTGGGAACGTACTGGGCTTGTCCTCCCTTGTTATGAACGACATAGTGAAAAAGTTTGGCAAGAAGGACATGGAACAGAAGAAAATCGTTTTATGGAGCAGAGTTGTCGTTGCCATCGCAACAATTGTGGCAGTTATTATGTCGCTTGCCGAGTTTAATACGATTACACAAATTTTCGTTTCGGCAAACGGAATTATTGTACTCTTCCTCGTCCCGATCGTAGGCGGTTTGATTTGGCGGCGTATGAACAAACATGGAGCTGTCTACGGATTGCTCGTAGGAGAATTGACGCTATTCTGGTTGACATATGGTCCGAAAGAATTAGGTGGCGGCTCTATGGCGAATCCGTCGTACCTAGGGTTCCTTCCATCCGTTTGGGCGCTGTTTGTTACGATCATCGTCACGGTTGTTGTAAGCTTGGCAACGGCTCCTCAGGCATCGTTTCCAAAGAAGACGGATAGCAGTCTACTGCAGTAAGGATAAGGTACAACAACATCGCGATTAGACCGACCAGCCAAAAGGAGCGAACAAACAAATGGCAGACACGCAGTCAAGACTTGATATAGACGAGATCTTGCAGCTAAAAGGGAAGTTGTTGCAAAAGGACTGGCGCATGTTGATCGGGGGCGAACTGGTAAAAGCGGAACAGGGTGAAACGTATGAAACTGTGAACCCGGCTAACGGCGAAATCATCGCGAGCGTTCCGTTTGCTCAAGCTTCGGATGTGAACCGCGCGGTCGAAACGGCAAAAGTCGCATTTGAATCGTGGAGAACGGTTCCGCCGATTGAACGCGGACGTTACATTCGTCGACTTGCCGAGGAATTTACACGAAGAGCCAATGAATTTGCGGTATTGGACGCTGTTGACAGCGGCAATCCGGTTACGGCAATGCGCGGGGACGTTTTTGCCGCTGCCGCAATGATGGAATACATGAGCGGATTGGCTACTGAAATGAAAGGGGAGACGTTTCCATCAAGCCAGCATTGGCACCTGACCCGGAGGGAACCGTACGGGGTGATTGGCCGGATTATCCCTTACAACCATCCCATCATGTTTACCGCAGCGAAAATTGCCGGCCCTTTAATTGCAGGGAACACGGTTGTCCTCAAAGCCCCCGACCAATGTCCGTTGTCGGCATTGCTTTTTGGTGAATTGTGCCGCGAAATTTTGCCCCCAGGCACGGTTAATATTGTAACGGGGGACGGTCGGACGACTGGCGATGCTCTTGTCCGCCATCCGGATGTGAAGAGAATTGCGTTAATCGGCAGCGTCGGAACGGGACAAACTATTCTCAAATCATCTGCCGAAGTGGGGATTAAGCATATCTCGCTGGAACTGGGCGGTAAAAACGCGATGATCGTGTTTCCGGATGTCGATATAGATAAAGCCGCTGCTTCGGCGGTAAGGGGAATGAACTTTACTTGGTGCCAAGGGCAGTCGTGCGGCTCGACGTCACGTCTATTTGTCCACGAAGACATCTACGATGAGTTTATCCCAAAACTGCAATATTACGTGGAACAAATCAAAATTGGGGATCCGCTCGATCCTAACACCGAAATGGGCTGTCTTGTTTCTCAAAACCAGTACAACAAGGTAGTTTCCTATATTCGATCCGCTCATGAGGATGGAGCCCGGCTGCTGATGGGCGGGAGCAAAGCGGAAGGCAAAACGTTTGAAAATGGATATTTCATATCGCCTACTGTATTCGAAAATTTAACGAAACATATGCGTATTTTTAATGAAGAAATATTCGGTCCCGTGCTGTCGGTCATCAAATGGAACGATGTGGATGATGCGATTCAGCAAATCAACAGCGTTCCTTACGGGCTGACCGGGTCCATATGGTCGAAGGATGTGACCACGGCGCTCCGCGCGGCGGAAAAAATCGAGTCCGGTTTCGTCTGGATCAATGGAAGCTCGTCGCATTTCCTAGGCGTTCCGTATCAAGGGTACAAGGATAGCGGGATAGGATCCGAAGAAGGCCTGGATGAAATTCTGAGTTATACTCAAGTGAAAACAGTGAACATCATGCTTGACAATTAAGAAGTATAACTCGAAAAAGTAAGAATGATATTACAGGTACTCTTGAAGCGAGTTTTCGTTATATATATTTATGCAATCTCGTGAATAAAAGGAGCAGGATATAATACGGCTAATTATAATTATTTGTGAGACAAGTTTGTACCCGGGTAATGAATTTCACTCTAAACGGTTTTAATTGTGAAACACCAATAGCGGAGCCACGCGGGTTTTAGGGCTCCGCTTTTTAATTTTTTGTGAGTTTTATTTCAGAATTTCCTATGTATATTTATGCAATGAAAGAAGCCCAATATCATAAATGACGGCAACGGAACTTCGGTGCTATGAACTGACCAATAATAACCGACATCTGTTTTTCAATAGACAAAAAGGTTATTCCATGATATTCCAGTGGTATGGTATGCTAGAGAATTATAGAGCAAACCTTTTTTAAGGTTTGGGGGTACGTTCGAGACCATTTTAGACCAAGGAGACTATTTTTATTCTGTCCGAAAGCTTGAAGAAGCTGGGAAGTTATCTTCTACTACAAAAGGAATTCAATTTGAAGTAAAGTATTACAAAAATTTAAAGAGTGTAACAAAATTGAACTGGCATCGAATTAACGAACTATTTGAAATAGATAAACCCATTAATGAAAAATTGGGTGCTGATAAATTATTAAATCAAATTATACATAGTTATATTTTCCTTATCTCTACTGATGAAAGTGGAGCGATAAATGGCTTCTTTTTTTGTTCGGACAGAATGCGAAATAAAAAACTATACTATATTGGTTTGACCGAACTAGAGAAATTTATAACGATTGTTGGTAATGATTACCCCACCAAAGAAAGATATGATTATGACGAATCAATAGAAGAGTACAGGATTCAAAAAAGTAACATAGTAAAGACTTACAATGGGATATGAGTGTGCCTGATCATAGCGGTATGAAATTGGGCAAAGTCGATTATGTCAAAATGGGCATGAAACGACGGCAAGGGAAATGGAACGGTGGCAGTGCCTTGGGTTATAAAAGCGTGGAAAATCGGGGCCAGCACGAACTGCAAGCGCAAGGAGACACGATTTGTCATAGTCAAACTTCTTGAAAAAGACGTTATATAAATGGCCTAAAAAGAATCAAGGGGACGTTCCGCATGACTAAGTTGTTTAAAGAATTTAAGTTCAAGTTTACGTAGGGCTTGCTGAACAAATCAAAAATTCAACAGTAACAAGGATTTAACGCCTATTTTGTCGAAATCAAGTGCAAGGAAAACGGTGATTGACCCGCGAAAAACCGTGCACTTGGAGGCGTTGTAACCGTCAAGACCTCTTGCACAAATTTCGCTTAATCATTTTGAACAATTTTAGCTTGCGAAAATGGTCTGCCGGTGCTTCAAACGGTAGCTGTCACCACTTAATTGGATGACCTCACTCTTATGCAAAATACGATCCAAGATGGCAGTCGTTATCGCCGGATCACCCAGCAGTTCACCCCAGTCCTCCGGTCCTTTGTTCGAAGTAAGGATGATAGAGGTTTGACCATACAGCTTATTCACAAACTGAAAAAATAAATTCCCTTCATTACGGTCCATAGCCATGAACATCAGATCATCCAGAATCACTAGATCAGAGGTATAGATCCGCCGGAGTTTGTACTGTGAGGATCGAGAAATCTCTTGTGTCTTCAGTAGATGGATTAAATGATCCATAGCCACAAAGCTTACTTTGTAGCCGTTTTTTAGCGCCTCCGTGCCTAATCCGATGGCTATGTGCGTTTTCCCTACTCCGGGAGGCCCGAGCAGAATGAGATTGTAATTCTGCTCAAGCCATAAGAGTTCCCGAAGCTGCTGAAATTGGCGTTTGCTTAAGGTCCGCTGTTCCTCCAGCCGGAACTCATCAAGCGTCTTCACCTCTGGGAACGACGCCCATTTATACCGCCTAGCAAGTTGTTTCTCTTCCCGGCGAACCAATTCATATCGGAGCAGCCGCTGTAGAAACTCACTGCATGTCCATTGGTGTTCTTCAGCTTCCATCAGGCTTTCATCAACAATCTGGGCTGCTTCCGTTAGGTTCAGCATTCTTAAGCTTTGTTTCAATTGCGTTATGGTTTCGTTCATGTTCAGCCTCCTCCCAAAATACGCCGGTAAATCTCAACATCACGAATTTGAGGCTTGGCTTTCCATTTAGATTGATCGGCTCCGCTCAGCTGTTTCACATGACTACATTCCAACGCTGGTTTTTCGTTGTCCTTTAAGAAGTGGTTTACAGCATCAGCAAAATCGCTGGCACGGTACAGTCGATTGGTTATGCAGTAACGGAGGGCTTGATCCACTGCTTCTTTCGTTGCTTGATCTAGCGTCTTTTGAATGAGCTGAAGCTGATCACGGGTGTACCGAGGGTGTAGACGATGAATTTCTTCCAGATAAGGTGAAGCAAGGCCAGGATCGGGAAAATGCTTTTTGACGCTTTCTAGATACGCAGCAATGCCCTTCTGGCGATCCCGACGGTGATTCGTGTTCTGGATCAGTTGGCCTCGACATTGCGAGAGCTCATGTTCAGCTATGATCTCCCCGGTGTCTACATCGTAGATTTGCAATTTCAACCCATTGACCCGGATGCCGACCTCTTTCGATATGCCATCATAAGTCCCGAGGGGAACGGAGTAGCGGTTCCCTTCATACCAGATGGTGTTGTCCTTCCTCACGGTCCTTGTTATACTCATATTAGGTTTTTGTATTTTTTCTGGGACCGGGCGAAGGTATTGCTTTTCCATAGCAAACACTTCGGCTGGTATTTTTTTGGTCGTATGATGGATAAGGGCATTTCCCGTTCGCTCTAACCAAGCCAAGCAGTCCTCATTCAACTTGTCCACACTGACGAAGATCCGATGACGTGCGAAATTCCGTTTGACGTATTTCACGACATTCTCAATTCGACCTTTGCTTTCGGGATCTTGTTTCCGGCACATGTGGACTTGAAAGCCCCGATGACGAACGTAAGCCGCAAATTCATGAGTTAGAATTAAATCGCCGTAATTTTCACTGGTAAGCAATAAGTGATCCTGATCGTAAACAATTTCTTTCGTCATTCCGCCATAGTATGTAAAGGCAAATTCATGAGCATCAATCACATCCTTCGTAACAAACGGTCGATCTTGCCAATGGACGAACTTGTATCTCGAATGGGATAGAACGAATGTAATGAACCAGCACTTTACCAGATTCCCTTGGAGAGTCTTCATTTTCATCTCTCCGAAATCTACTTGCATTTGTTCACCCATTGGGGGATCGGGAATGGCTTCGTATTGCCTTTGTTGCACTTCCTTTGGGATTCCATACATCTTTCGCAGCATCCGAACGTAGCTTCTTACAGTGCTTTCCCCAACTACAATTTCTGGATGGTGTTCCTTTAGCCAATCCCAAACTTGAGCAGCAGAGAGGTCGGGATACTCCCTCAACCACTGAATGATACGTTGTTCGTAAGGGTCTAACTTCTTCTTCCTGGTCTCGAGATCTTCCATGAATTGTTTAAATTCATCCGGATTCATGCTCAAATACTTATACACCGTGTTCCTCGAGACATTCAGTTTTCTGGAAATCTGTGAAATCTTCAATCCCTTCGCTTTCATTTGATGAATAGAGAAATACATATGCCACCTTTTTAAGCGTCCCATACTCTTCCCCACCCATGATGATTATTTCTAAGATGTATGATAATCAGGGGAGGAAGGATTGTAAAATGTTCATCTTTATCTAGCAATTCCTGTTGTCTATATTCTAGCGGTTACAGCGCCCTCACCAATCGCTTGATGATGCCAAGCCGAACGAGTTCTATAACCAAGCGACGGCATCAAGGGCCTCTTAAAATCTACCTGCGAACGGAGGAGAAACTTAACTTATTTTTTTCGATTTCGTGTCTTGACAGCTAGCCGTCCCCTGCTACTCGATTAAATTCAGAAATTAATTGAAGGCATTCCTTAAGATGCTCTTCCATTGCCGTTTTTGCAATTTGAGGTATGTTATTTTGAATGGCTTGATAAATAATTTTGTGTTTCTCTATGGAATTATCAATGATTTGATGGATTAAATGTTCATGAATGTTAATGAAATCAGCCTGATCCCAAAGCCATAGAATCTGAGATAATAGACGTGGCGAACGAGCTGCTTCTATGATAACCCGGTGGAATTCGCGGTTTGCTAACGAATATTGGGAGTAATTTTTGTTCGCATCAAAATGTTCCATTTGTTGAATAAGCTTTTCAAGGTTAAGTAAATCTATTTCATTTGCTTTGGTTGCTGCAAGAGATGCAGCCAATCCCTCCAAGCTTATACGCAACAAAAATATTTCTTCTATATCTTCTTGAATGAAAGTTTTTACAATGCAACCCACCTGAGGAATGATATTAACAAACCCATCATATTCTAATTGTTTTAAAGCATCCTGAACCGGGGTTTTGCTAACATTATATTGTTTGGCTAATTCATATGTCGAAAGTTTTTCTCCATGTTTCCATTCTTTATTCAGCAAACCATTTTTTATTTGTTGATATATTTCTCGATTTTTAGATTGCAGGGTGTTGCTATTAAGTAAATTCATTATAATTGATACCACCTTGTAATTTTTTTGAAATCCATATTTCAGATAACTGTAACTTCAGTAAGCCAAAAGATCGTATCTATATTATAACATTAATTTATAAAAAAAATAAGTATTAATTAGCATTGACATAAATGAAAGCGCTATAGTATGATTGCGGTAGGAAATTTAAACACCAAAACTGTGGTTCTAGAACCACAGAAATTAAAATTTGGAGGTGATTTTTTGCAAAACAAATTGCTGCGGGGCATACTCATTCCTCTGCCGACTGTTTTTTTACTTAATGGAGAAGTAGACGTTGATGTGATGAAGGAACTGGTTGACTTTTACGTTGATTCCGGGGTACAGGGATTATTTGTTTGCGGTTCATACGGAATGGGACCGGCAATGCGCATGGATCAACGGAAACAAGTTGCAGATCTGGTTGCTAAACAATTAAATGGCAGGATCCCATTTATTGTGCACTGCGGGACCGTGGATGTTTATTCGGCCGTTGAACTTACAGATCATGCTAAGTCGATTGGTGCTTTGGCGAGTGCATTGTTACCGCCGTTTTATTACAGTGATCATACAGAATATGAAATTATCGAGCATTTTAGGTTCGTTTCAGAATCTGTCGATATACCTATTATGATTTATGACAATCCCAAGTACACCGGAATCGAGATGAACGTAGACCGAGTATTGCGGATCATAGACAAAGTCCCTGCTGTTCGCGCCATTAAACTTAACATTATGACCGCAGAAAGAGCTTTGGGATATCTTCGAATGTTGCCGCAAGATTTTGCCGTATTTCCATCAGTAATCTCCAGTTTAATTGCTGGTAAACCTAAAGGCTTCGATGGATTAATGAATCCACCTACAAGTCACCTTCCCGAGTTACAGGTAAATTACTGGAACGCTATAGATAATGAAGACTGGACGGAAGCAGCTTTATGCCATTGGCAGTTATCGGAAATTGATGGCGTGATTACTGAATTTTGGAAAAGCAACGGAAGAGCTCCCTTCAAAGAAGCTATGAAGCTGCGTGGGATACCTGTCAAAATGTTTCCGCGTTGGCCAATTAAAGACCTGACTCAACAACAAATCGGTATGATATTTAAACATCATGAGGAGGTGGGGCTTGGTAAATTTATAGCGGACCGTAGTATGAAGACGTTTGAAAAATAACTGTTTCGATCACTATCATATTAAAAAATATGGAAGGGAATTGATTTTACTGTGATTGATAATAAAAATAAAGTCCTTCATGAACGTTTGTTGATTAATGGTGACTGGGTGGAAGGCTCGGGAGAAATTAAAGTCATTAACCCCGCCAATACGGAAGAAATCGTCGGTTGGATCGCTCGCGGAAGTCAAGAGGATGTTGATAAGGCGGTAAAGGCGGCCAAAGAAGCTTTTCCTAAATGGTCGGCTATCCCTTCTGCACAACGGGCTGAAATTTTAAATAAAGCGGCTCATCGAATTCTCGAAACGATACAGCAGAGAGCGATGCTGCTGACCCGTGAGAATGGGAAAGTAATCAGCGAATCCTTTATCGATTTTGGATTTGCCGCTCACCTAATGGAATATTACGCTACTTTAGCAAATCGCCTTAAAGATGAGCTTGTCATTGATGACAGCCTTGGACAAGCCTATTTACAGCGCAGACCCAAGGGAGTGATTGCCGGCATTGTACCATGGAACTACCCGATTGTTCTTAGTTTCTTTAAAATTGCTCCAGCTTTGCTTGCAGGAAATACACTTGTAATTAAACCTGCCACCTATGCCCCCCTTGCACTGATTGATGCGATAAGAGTTTTGAATAGCTTTTTACCAAAAGGAGTCATAAATGTCGTAACAGGAAACGGCGCGGAGGTCGGAAGTTATTTAGCGCGACATCCGGATGTTTCAATGGTTGCCTTTACAGGAGGGATAGATGTCGGAAAGGAAGTCATGAAAGGAGCTTCAAGCGGCATAAAGAAGGTATTGCTGGAGCTTGGCGGAAACGATCCGGGGATCGTTCTCGATGACTTTAATATCAATGACGATGCGCTCATGACCCGGCTTTTACGAGGGGTGTTTAATCATACCGGCCAAATTTGCTTTGGGTTGAAAAGGATCTATGTTCCTGTCTCCCTTTACGATCGATTCACGAAGCGGTTTACGGAAATGGCCGATGCGTTGGTATTGGGTAACGGACTGGATCCCAAAACAACAATAGGCCCATTAAACAATGAGGCAGGGCTTAAGTTCATTCAAGAGCTGGTAAATGAAAGCGTTTCCTCCGATGCAAAAGTAACATCGGTCGGGCAAGTTCAAGATGTTGAAATTTTCAAACAAGGCTATTTTCATAAACCGACGATTATTTCCAATGTCGCCAACTCTGCACGTATAGTGCAAGTTGAACAATTCGGACCTGTTATCCCTATTGTTCGTTATCAATCATTGGATGAAGCGATCAAAATGGCTAACGATTCAGCCTTCGGTTTGGGCTCCTCTATTTGGACAAATGATCTGGAGCGTGGTCTTAAAGCAGCCGGCCAAATTTCGGCTGGCCAAACTTTTATAAATAGCCATGAGCCATTCTCTTTAGATTTACAGCTTCCTTTCGGCGGAGTTAAAGAGAGCGGCATCGGTCGGGCTATGTCTACTTATGGGCTTGACGAGTACGTGGATTTTCACACGATATCTAATCGTTATCAGCAACCACAGCAATAAAAAAAGAGGAGGAACAGGCATGGGATGGTTAGAAGGCAAAGTGGCTTTAGTTACCGGCGGGGGATCTGGAATCGGTCGCGCTATTGTGGAACGGTTTATTGAAGAGGGCGCTAATGTCGGAGTTATGGAACTATCGGAAGAAAAAGTGAGCGACGTTCAGAGACAGTATGGCAATAGGGTAATCGCCGTTCAAGGCGATGTAAGTGTGCTGGAGGATAACGAAAGAGCGGTAGCTGAGACCGTGTCGGCTTTTGGTAAGTTGGATACTTTCGTAGGTAACGCCGGTTTGTTTGATTATTTTGTATCGCTGCCGGATTTCCCGAAGGAGGCTCTTGGCACATCCTTTGATCAAGTGTTTGGCGTTAATGTGAAAGGGCTTCTCTTCGGCGTCAAGGCAGCGCTGCCTCAACTTATTGCATCGAGGGGAAATGTTATTTTTACCGTATCCAATTCAGGTTTTTACCCGGCAGGAGGGGGACCGCTTTATACCGCTTCCAAGCATGCAGTTGTAGGACTCCTCCGTGAATTGGCCTATGAGCTGGCGCCCAAAATTCGCGTGAATGGGGTAGCGCCGGGCGGGACCGTTACGGATTTACGGGGACCCGCGGCGCTCGGTCAAGAAGCGGTAGCCCTTTCTACCGTCCCAGGGATCGAGGATCTGATCAAAACGACCAATCCGCTGCAAGTGGTTCCTACCGCTAAAGACCATACCAGCGCTTACGTTATGCTTGCATCTAACAAAGACTCCATGGCAATGACAGGCGTAATAATTAACAGTGACGGAGGGTTGGGAGTACGCGGGTTGTCACAGATCGCCGGAGGGCTGAATTTATGAAATTTTCAATTGATGACATTCGCGGAGTTTTTGCGGTGTTGCCTACGCCGTCTACCGCGGACGCTTCATCCATCCATGCAAAGTTTACGGTTAATATAGACGAATCTAAAAAGATGGTAACTAAATTGATCAACGACGGGGTCAATGGAATTATTACTAATGGTACTCTTGGGGAAATTGCAACACTGACCTTGGAAGAGTGGAAAGGGTTTGTTGAAGTCGTTATTGAGACCGTCCATCAACTGAAGCCCGATCTCCCTCTTTTCCTCGGTGCCACAACACTTAACTCTCGAGAAACCATAGAGCGAATTCAATACTTACACGATAAGGGAGCTCGAGGATTGTTTTTGGGCAGGCCTTTCTGGACTCAAATGAGCGCCGAGGCCATCATCAACTATTATCAAGATATAGCTTCCCTATTCCCGGACATGAGCATTGTATTGTATGACAACCCTGAGGCATTTAAAGGTCCTATTCCAACTGCAGTATATAAGGAGTTATCCCAAATACCGCAGATTGTCGGCACTAAATATATCGCCATCACTCCAAAGTTCAGAGCCGATATGGAGGCCATCGCCGGCCGCATTCGGTTAATGCCGTTGGAAGCGGATTGGATGGTTGCCCATACGCTTTATCCAGAAGAAGCAATCGCATGTTGGAGCAGCAGCGCGGTATGTGACCCGGCTCCGGTTATTGCTTTGCGCGAAGCTTTAAACCATGGAGAAACCGATTACGCCCGTCAACTCACCCAAAAAATGGAGTACACCTATGAAACTTTTTTGGCAAGAGTCGACTTTCACGAGTTTTCGAAATATAACATCCCGTTAGAGAAAATCCGATTCAACGAAGCCGGTTATATTACTGCGGGGCCCACACGGCATCCATATCATATCCTTCCGTCCGCCTATGCAGAGGGAGCACGGGAGAATGGAAGGAGGTGGCGGGCTCTGGCGCAAGAAATACGAAACAGCACTACGAAATAATTTTGGACTACAAAATTAAAGGAGATGTTCGTATGGTAAATGAAGAGGAAGCAGGTGCAAAAGACGTGCAATTTCGCGACGGAACCTCATTAAACGACCTTCTTAATTTCAATGAAGGTCTGATTTCCTCAAGATTGCTGACCGATCCGGAGATTCACCGGCTTGAACTGGATAAAATATTCGCCAAAGTATGGGTACCGATTGCTCACGAAAGCGAAATCCCCAAGAAGGGCGATTATGTCACCCGCTCCATGGGGGAAGATCCAGTAGTGGTCGTTCGCGATGAACTGGGGGAGGTCGGCGTTTTTCTAAATGCTTGCATGCATCGCGGAATGCATCTTTGCCGGGCAGACAGCGGAAATTCTTCCCATTTCCGTTGTCCATACCACGGCTATACGTATAAAAACAACGGAACGCTAATTGGAGTTCCCGCAGCTAAAGAAGCGTATGGTGATTCCTTGGATAAAAGCAAATTCTCTCTGCTAACGGCTAAAGTTGAAATCTATAACGGCCTTATTTTTGCATCCTGGAACGATAATCCGCCCGCTCTCGACGACTGGCTTGGGTCCATGAAATGGTACCTGGATTTGTTCTTTAATAGAACGCAAGAAGGAATGGAAGTGGTTGGAAGCCCCCTGAAATGGATCATTAAATCCAACTGGAAATTAGCGGCGGATAATTTTATCGGAGATGCCTATCACACGTTAATGACACACCGCTCTGCCGTTGAGTTAGGAATGGCTCCGCCTGATCCCAAGTTTGCTTATTACGGTGTGCATGTGACCGCGGATAACGGCCATGGATTAGGGCTCATAGGCGCTCCGCCGAACATTCCCCTGCCGCCGTATTTAAATTTACCGCAAGAGATCGTTGCGCAAATCGAAGAAAAATTAACGCCCGAACAGCAAGAGGCATTACGCAGATGCAACTTCGTCCACGGCAATATCTTTCCGAACCTTTCATTCTTAAATGTGATGCTGGCCACCGAAGAAGGTCAACCGCCCGTTTCGTT
Source organism: Paenibacillus sp. EPM92 (assembly GCF_016586185.1). Classification (NCBI taxonomy): domain Bacteria; kingdom Bacillati; phylum Bacillota; class Bacilli; order Caryophanales; family Paenibacillaceae; genus Paenibacillus; species Paenibacillus sp. EPM92. The sequence continues at coordinate 5,808 of NZ_BCPS01000021.1, read as the reverse complement.
TATGACTATGCGCGCATGGAATCCGAAAGGTCCCGATGAGATGGAAGTTCTGTCTTGGTTATTGGTTGAAAAAGAAGCCCCCGAATGGTTTAAAGAAAAATCCCGTCAAAGCTATGTTCGTACTTTTGGATCGAGCGGTACGTTCGAACAGGATGATACGGAAATTTGGGCGGGTATTACACGGGCAACTAAAGGGGTCATAGCGCGGCGTAATTTGAATCTCAACTATGTGATGGGATTGGATAAACAGCCGGAGCAAGGGGATTGGAAAGGACCTGGCACCGTATATCAGGGAGACTATACGGAAGCCAATCAACTGGGATTCTGGCGTCAGTGGGCACAGGTCATAAGCAGTTAGATTGATCAAATCAACCAATTATTCTCTTGAGGGAGGAATCCATGTGGAAGCCAGGAAACTTAAGCTCAGCGATCCTTTATATTTTGAAGCATTTGGCTTCTTGCAAGATGAGGCTGAACTGCTCGATAACAATCAATTCCAAGAATGGCTGTCTTACTTAAGCAGTGACTTAATCTACACCATGCCAACACGCACGACACATGAACGCACAGCGGGATCAGGCTATTCTCAGAACATGTTTCATTTTGAAGATAACTATAACACCATTACCATGCGCATCAAACGGCTTCAAACCGAACATGCTTGGGCGGAAGATCCTCCTTCACGGACCAGGCGCTTTGTTACGAATGTTCGCGTTACGCAAGAGGATGAAAATAAACTCAAGATTAAAAGTTACCTATTGCTTCTGCGTAATCGGATGAACGATCCCCATTATCAGCTTCTTTCAGCGGAGCGCTGCGACTGTTTGGTCCGATCGGACAGCGGATTGAAGCTGAGCAAACGAGAGATTTTAGTAGACCAGTCCACTTTAGGCATGGATAACCTTGCCATATTTTTATAATCAAAGCAACTCAACTTTAGGGGGACGGAGGTTATCTCATGCATGAAAAACTGACTCAGGATCTAGAACGCGACGGAGTGGTGATCGGCAGCGAATTTGCAACCGTTTTCGTCAAAAAAGTGTATACCCGAAACGGAGAGCGTTTATTAATCAGTTCTCCTAAATTAGACAAGGAAATTCTGCTCGATTCGATTGAATTGGAAAGCTTGACATGGCAAACGACAGATACGTTTTCTTCCTTCCTTGAACACCCGTTTGGCCCTAAGCAAGTGTAGAAATGGGGAAAAGAACCGTGCTAAGCAAACGTCTAACCGAGTGGCTGAACAATATGAATAGAAATGCTGAGGATACTCTTCCTACCGATTTGGTTGTAAAATCGGCCCACGCCGAATGGATCGGGGAAGAAATTACCGGCAATCCAAGCCGGATCGGTATTCTCATGGATATCCCGTCAACCAGCATGGAATTTTATTTGCAAGAAATTCCGGTTGGCGGCAGCAGTGATCTTCAACGGCACTTACACGAATCCGTACACTATGTTTTAGAGGGAGAAGGCTATTCTGAGATTGGACCGCAAAGGGTAGTGTGGGAGAGGGGTGATTTTGTTTACACCCCCTCGTGGGTATGGCATAGGCATTATAATACCGGGGGCACCACTGTTCGCATGATAATCATTGAAAATTCAAAACTGATCGAACGAGTGACCTTAAACAGACGCGAAAGCGCAGGTTTAAGAGAGTACGCTCAATTAATGGAGGAGAAGCAATAATGGCGATTCAAAAATTGGCGCATGCAGAGATAAAGGTTGACGACATGGAAAAGGCTCTTCAGTATAATGTGGAGCTGTTTGGCTTAAGAGAAATAGCCAGAACCGGGAACGCTGTGTATTTGGGATGCGGATTAGACAATAACTATGATTTGGCATTAGTGCCGGGAGGAACAGGCATCTCCCATTTTGCTTATCAAGTTGCTTCGGATGATGATTTGCAAGGTTACAAAAAACGGATTGAGCAATACGGTATTAACGTGGAAGAGCGGACCGATGCGGAACCTGGGCAACAAAAATCAATCGGTTTTGACCTGCCGGGCACTCATCAAACCATTCGGATGGAGCTCGTGACTGTGGAGGATCGTCCCCAATATTTGCACCCGGCATTAAGTCCAAACCGGCAATTGCAAGGAGCTGCTCCGATTGATCTGGACCATGTCACCTTGATGGTGGCCAATGCTAATCAGCTTGCCGATTTTTTAAAGTCCACGATGGATTTCAAGATCTCCGACATCTTCCAGCCCGCTCCTGGTATTTGGGGGTCAGTATGGAGCCGAGCAACGGAACATCATCATGATTTGGCCTTTATGGCTGGGCGAAATCCGAATGAAACCTTAAATCACATTGCCTTTTCATTTGAAGGACTAGATCATATGAAACGGGCCTTAGATATGCTAGCCAAGCATGATTTGAAACTTGAGTTTGGTTTGGGGCGCCATGGAATCGGGGGAAATCTCTATGCTTACTACTGGGCGCCTGGAGGCAATCGGTATGAACTGACTGCGGAGATGCCTCGGGTGGTAGACGATAAAGCTGAACCGGTTATCTGGGAGGATTTATACAAAGGGATAAGTGCTTGGGGAATGCCGATGGTTGATTCCTTGGGTATTGGCTCATAAAGGAGGGTGATTAAAAATGATCCCGATTGAAAAGACAGGTATAGTGGAACTAGATGCCTATCATGAGGAGATTATTGCCAACCACTATGACGGATTATGGCGAATCGGCGACAAAATTTTGACGAAAACGCCCTCAAACGCTGGAGTGCCGTATTTGTGGAAGTGGGATCAAAGCTACCAATACCTCATGAGAGCTAAAGTGTTGGTTGACCCCGCGATCTTCAAAGGAGGAGAGCGGCGTGTAATGTTCTTCTCCAATCCTGCATTTGGAGGAGCCCAAACTACACACAGTATGACGGCCAATCTTCAGCTCGTGAAGGCAGGGGAAACAGAAACCTCTCACCGGCATACGCAGGATGCTCTTCGTTTCATGATTAAGGGGAAAGCCGTGACGGTTGTAAACGGTGAGCCTGTCGAGATGAATGAAGGCGACTTAATTACGACTCCAGCCTGGTGCTGGCATGGTCATACGAATGAAACCAATGATGACGCGATTTGGATGGATGGACTAACGGCGCCGCTACCAGGCCTGCTAAGAGGCATGTTTTTCGAAGTGCACCCTAGCAAAACCTTTCAATCGATTGAGCATTCCCCCAACACTACTCGCGCCTTAGTGGGCAACGGTCGATTGCGTCCGAAAAACCAATCTAACGTTCCGAAGTATCCGGCTTCCGTGTATCCTTTTCAGGAAGTTTATGAAGAACTTCAGCTGCAAAAAAAATACGGTGTATTGGATCCATTCGACGGCTATTTGCTGGAATACATCAATCCGGTTACCAGCGGGTCATTAATGAAGCAGATGTCCGCTTACATACAAATGCTTCCTTCCGGTTTTCATTCCAAGGCGCATCGCCATTGCTCCAGTGTGGTCTACCACGTTTATCAAGGCGAAGGATACAGCGTCATCGAAGGTAAAAAGCTGGAGTGGAAAAAAGGGGATACAATTGTCGTCCCGGTTTGGTGCGTACATGAGCATGTCAACACGTCTGACAAAGAAGAAGCTTACTTGCTCTCTTTCAGCGACGAACCGGTAATGCGGGCAACTGGCTTATACCATGAACAAGAATATGAAGAAAACCAAGGCCAACAGATTATATCGGAATAAATAAAACAGGGGGGCAAACAGAGAGCCCTGCAAAACGAATACAGATTCTGTTAAAAACAACCCAATGCCGCGCAGGCATTGGGTTTGTTGTATACTGGAAGAAAAGTAAAGAGAGTTGAATAAGATTGCTACACTCGGCTAAGCAAATGACCACATCGTTCCATGCGGAGTTATAAAATTTATCCCGGAAGATCATCTACTTAAGAAGATTCACGGTATTATGGACTTCAGTTTCATCCATGAGCTAGTGAAAAATTCATATTGTGAGCATTATGGCAGACCGGCAAACGAGCCGGAGCTGCTTTTTCGCTTGCTATTTTCTCTAAAGCTCCGAAATTACCTTTGAGTCTTTTCTCTTAATCCACTAGAATGTGAATTAAGTAAAGTGAAGGGATGAAAGATGTAGAGAAAAAGTTACAGCATAGAATTTAAACAGCAGCTCATCCAAGAGGCGCTTGAAGTGGGAAATGCCAGTCAGATCGCAAGACGCCATGGAATTGACGGTAAAATGTTATCCCGTTGGATTCGTCAGTCGAAGCAAACAGGATGGAAAAAGACAGCCTCGGAAGCCAGGAAAATAACGGCCTATACTCCAACGCCAAAAGAATTCCAAGAATTAGAGCATGAGAACGACAAGTTGAAGAAATTGCTGGGTGAAAAGGATCTGGAGATTGCGATCCTGCGTGACCTTGTAAAAAAGGTGAACCCCGCCTATCGGACAAAATAGAGATCGCCGACATATGGATTGCGCGGGGATTTAAAGCTGCAGTGGTGCTGCGAATCGTCGGCGTCAGTGAAGCGACGTATTATTATCGTAAGAAGCATTTTAAGCAGGAACGAGTGTATAACGGCGGACGTCCATTCCCAGGGTGCTCCAGCGTGTACACACTGCTTAAGTAGTGCAACCCCTGTAGCCGTTCTTTGCGTATATCCACATCGGGAACCGTCACATAAGTTTTCAGCACTTCAGGCAGCATCCGTAAAAACTGGGAGTGGGTCACGCTGCGCGGTTTTCGCAGCCCGCCCGCAAACACCTGCGACCAAGGAATGTCCGCTGTCTTTCCGGTGCACGGCCTTGGCACCGTCCGCATCGGTTCATGCCGGTGGTCGAGCACCACAATACGATCCCAAAACAGCTGCGCCATCACTTCTGTACCGGGAGAAGCTTGTCCCAGCAATGGAATGACCGCATCATCCACCTGGATTTCGCCGTATTTGTTCACCACCGCGGTTTGCAGCCGGAATGCCTCGAACGGTTCCTCCGGCAACTGCAGCAGATGCCGTCTTTCTTCTTCCTGCCATAATTCCTCGATCTGTCTCTCTTTGACATCATGGTGGCGTTTGCGATCCTGCTCGGCCTGATCCTTGAAGTGAGCGGTAAGCTGCTCTTGGCTTGTGAACAGCGGAATCGGCACCGCCCAGTCTCGCTTCGAGTATCCGCACTTGGTTTCCACAGGTCCTTTTTCATGGCCGCCGTACGGGTTGCAAAACACCGCTTCAAATCGGTAATGGGCGCAGAATCTGCGGAACATGTCTGTCAGCTGCCGTTCACCTTGTTTTTCGATGTGCACGACGGCAGCAGAAAGATTGTCGAACCAGATGCGCTGCGGAACCCCGCCGATCTGGTCGAAGACCTGTTTCATTGCTTCGAGGAAGCATGCCTGGTTTTCGGACGGCACCGGGTACACAAAGGCCGCATTGCTATACGGGAACGAGAGGACGAACAATTTATAGGAAACCAGCTTCTGGTTTTGGCACACTTCAATGGTCGTGAAGTCTGCTTGTGCTTCACCCGGCGGATGCTCGAGCCGTTCGTACGTTTTGGCCCGTTCCAGTTCCATCTCGGTCCTGCGCCGTTTCACATATGGTGCGTTCGCTGCCGGGAAACTGGTACTCGTCGCGCAACCGTTGGAAGATACGAGCAGCGGTATGCCGCTGTTTCCGGGGAAGCAATCGATCTTCTTCCAACCAGGCATCAACGATTTCCATATAGGGTCCCATGACAGGGGAACGGCTTTTTCTATTGGTCATCCGGAGGTTCCAGTTGTCCTGATCCGCATATTTTTTAGCGGTTCGCCAGTGGACACCAACCCGATCGGCGATCTCTTGAATGGG
>NZ_BCPS01000020.1:0-52487 GCF_016586185.1 Paenibacillus sp. EPM92 | reverse complement strand
AGGCGGACGAAGCGTGGCGGGTACAGTTGGAGTGAGCAAGGCGTCAGGGCGATGCTGAGGACGATGATGAGGATTCAAGAAGCGGGCACGGTGGTAAGAACGGTTGAAGGACAAGCGAGTAAGCAGGCAACGCCGCAGCAGCCGATAAACATGCGGCAATTGCTAAAGAACGTGACGCAACCGGTCAAGGGTTGTATCGCTGGAATGATTCGCATGCTGCAAGGACCGAAGCAAAGCAGCACAACGGGTATGGCACTCAAAGCACTTCGCGGATAACGGCAAAAAATTCTGACAAATCACTTGTATTTGATGAAAGAACGAAGCAAAGCGCTTACAAGGAAGAGGTTCCTTCGGGGTTCGCGTTCCAAGCATCTTAAATGACTGCCCACGCTAGCTTGACACTGACCTGTTGTACCGTGAAGTTTTCGAAGGAAGGGCATCCGGGGTATAATGAGTAACGACGAACATCCGGAAATGGAGATAACGACAGCCTATGCAGGAGCTTTATGAGATTGTTGACCGTCTGGTCAGAGAAAACACGCTAATTCAAGCGACATTGAGCCAGCCCCGCCGCAACGAGCCGGACGGCTGCTCGAAGGTGACGGTGAAGCCCGTCATGCTGAAGGGGGAGCTGCATTACCAGTTCAGCGCCTTCTTCGGGCCGAAGGTGAAGCACGAGAACGTATCCCCGGCGGAAACGACCGGCAAGCTCGTCCAGTGGCTGACGGACGACTTCAGGCAAGGGCTGCTGCAAGCGGTCGAGGCGGATTATCAGGCGCTGCTCAGCAAGAAGGGCAAGCTGGCCGTGCTGCGCAAGCCGCCGACCAAGAAGGCCGATACGGCAAGGCCGCCGGAGCATAATCGCAAGAAAAACTACGTGCTCGAAGAGGGAACGCAGATCCCGTTTCTCGTGGAGCTCGGCATTATGAACGCCGAAGGCAAGGTGCTGGCCAAGAAATACGACAAGTTCCGGCAGATCAACCGGTTTCTCGAGATGATCGCCGACGTGCTGCCTCATCTGCCGCAAGGACGAACCTTGAACATCATCGATTTCGGCTGCGGCAAATCGTATTTGACGTTCGCGCTGTACCACTTCCTGCACGAGATGCGGGGAATGGATTTGCGCATCGTCGGCCTGGATCTGAAAGAGGATGTAATCGCGTTCTGCGGCGCATTGGCGGACAAGCTCGGCTTCGACCGGCTCCGCTTCCTGGTGGGCGATATCGCCCAATATGACGAGCTGCGTCAAGTCGATATGGTCGTTACGCTGCATGCGTGCGATACGGCGACCGATGCCGCGCTCGACAAGGCGGTCCGCTGGGGAGCGTCCGTTATTTTGTCGGTACCCTGCTGCCAGCACGAGCTGTTCCGTCAAGTCAAGAGCGAGGCTCTCGCGCCGCTGCTGCAGCACGGCATCCTGAAGGAGCGTTTCGCTGCGCTGGCGACCGATGCGATGCGCGCCAAGCTGCTGGAGCTGGCCGGTTATAAGACGCAGCTGCTGGAGTTCATCGATCTGGAGCACACGCCCAAAAATTTGCTCATCCGCGCCGTCAAGAACGCCGCCGCGCTCTCGCCGGACGAAGGGGCAAAGCTGGCGGCGGAGTATGCCGGTTTTCGGGATTTTCTGCATGCCGATCCGTATTTGGAGCGCGCTTTGGCGTCGGAGCTGCCTGCGTTGACTAGAAATTCCGGACAAGACGGAGCTTTGTAGGCAAGCAGGCGAGGGGATCTTATTCGTCGACTTTGCGGTTACACATCCAAAGTTTGCAGCGAATAGCGAGCGCTCCGCATGCAGGGGAATTTCATACGGTTGGCCGGAGCCTTGGCGGCTCCTTTTTATTGCGGCGGGCGAAGAAAAGCAGCGGGGTGACCGACGTAAATATGCTACAATGAGGCTGTTGCTTAAAGTGGGAAGAGGTGCTATGGCGTGGGATACGTGCTGCTGCTGCTCGCGACGCTGTCGTGGAGCTTCGTCGGTATACTGGTAAAGACGGCCTCGATGATGCTGGATAGCATGACGATTACGTTCATGCGGTTCGCGTTGGGCGTTGTGTTCCTGGGCGGATTTCTGTGGATCAAAAGGCATCCAATCAAAATTCGTTTCGATATGAAGTGGATTTGGCTGGGGGCGGCGGGGAAGTGCTGCAATTATTTTTTTGAAAATATCGCGTTATCTATCGGGTATTCTTACGGAAATATTTTGGTGACGCCGATACAAACCATCATTCTGCTGGTCGTTTCCGCCGTTTGGCTAAAAGAGAAACTGACGGTCCGGGCTTGGGCGGCAGCGCTTCTGTGTATTGCCGGAGTGCTCCTGATCAGCTGGAACGGGCTGCCGCTCGCGCTTCTGCTGCAGGGAGGGGCGTGGACGACGGTGCTTTACGCGATTTCGGGCTTGGGAACGGCGTTTCACGTGTTAAGCCAGCGGATGCTGATCAAGGAGATGGATGCGGGCAACATGAACTTCTCGGTGTTTCTCTGGTGCTCGCTGCTGATGGCGCTTCCGCTTCCGTTCCAGGCATCCTTAACGGGCCCGGTCGGCATGTACCCCATCTTGGCGCTGGCCTTGCTCGGGGTTATTACGGGCCTCAGCTTTTACTGGTTCTCGCAGGCGCTCCGCGTAGTCTCTTTCCCGGTAGCCGTCATCATTAGCAATTGCGGCGTATTGTTTTCGATCTTATGGTCGTATTTATTTTTTCGGGAGCCGATTACGGAGTACATATTGGGCGGCGCTGCGATTTTTGTAGTCGGGCTGCTGGTGCTGAACTTACCGATGCGGCCGGCTAAAGTGCGTCAAGCGGGCGGGCTGGAAGCATCGGATGGACGATAGGCTTGATGCCGGTTGAAACTCGGATGAAATTCAGATGAAAGTCTGTTGAAATCTGTTGAAAGTCCGATGGAAGGAGGGGATTCGGGTGAAGGATTGCGGAGACGGCGAAGCGGAGAGCGGGATCGGGAAACTGTCACCGGCACGCGGCGAAGCCGGGAGCGGGCAGCCGCGGCAAGGCCCCGCCGGGGACGAGCCCGGAGCCATGGACCGGACGCATGCCCAGTTGGGGAGCCCCCGCCTTACCGGGCTGGCGCCCTTCGCCGACGACGCGTCGAGTCTCCTGATCCTTGGCTCGATGCCTGGCGAAGCTTCGCTGCTGGCAGGCCAGTATTACGGGCATCCGCGCAATCATTTTTGGCGGCTCTTGTATGCGCTGCTGGACGGCGGTGAGCCGGATGCGGACTATAAAGCGCGCGTACAGTTCGCGCTATCGCGCGGCGTGGCGCTGTGGGACGTGCTGCGCACCTGCGAGCGCGAGGGCAGTCTGGACGCGGCGATCCGCCGGCCGGAAGCGAACGATTTCGCCGCGATGTTCGGGATGCATCCGCGCATCCGGCATGTGTTTTTTAACGGCAGCGCGGCGGCCGAGCTGTTCCAGCGGCATGTCCGCCCGAAGCTGCCGGCCGGCGACGGCAGGACGTACCGGACGCTGCCGTCGTCCAGCCCGGCCCGGGCGATGAGCTTCGAAGCGAAGCGAGATGCCTGGCAGCCGGTGCGGGACGCCTGGCTGGAGCTCGGGCGCCCCGGCGGCAGCCGGCGGTGAGCCGGCTGCCTGAAGGCGGCCGCGCAGCCAGCGGGCCATGCCTGCCGCCGAGGCCGGCAAGCACGGCGAACAACCGCAAGACGCCATGCCCCGAGGGGCGGCGTTTTGCGGTTGTTTTCGGTGCAGCCGTCAGAACAGCCGGGCGCGGTTATTTCTTTTCCTTTTGCGTCGCGCCGGGTAAATTTTTCGTGGTTTTCACATTTTCTACGGTATCGTTGACGAACTCCAGATCTTGATTCTCGGCGGACATGGAAGCGGTGCCCTCGTAGTTGCCTTGATGCTTCTTGTTCTCGGACATGGCGTGATCCTCCTTTCTCCCCATAGGATCGGTCTTCGATTATTAACGTGCGCAGCCTGCTTGCAAAATATGCTTCCTGACTGCGGGCAAAGGCGGGGCGGGCCGCGGCTCGGAGGCGAATGCCGGATGCCTGGCATGGTATACTAAACCCAAAAGATCCCCAACGCTCGAAACCCGAGGAGGATGATGGCGATGGCCAAGCAAAACGTGAAGGTGCCTTTCGGTTACGAACCCCCGAAGTCGCGGGAATCGGAGCGCGGCAGCTTGTGGGTGTACGACAGCTTCGCGGACTATTCGCTGCAGGAGCTGCAGCCGCTTCTTCGGTTGGCCGAAGAACGGAGCATCGCGAAGCTGGTGTTTTATCCGCTGCATGAAGAGACCGTGCGCCGCATGGAGAAAGAGCCGGTCGAGCCTTACTACCGGCGTGTGGACGCGCTGGAAGCTTTGCTGGATGAGGCTGAATCGGGCGTGGATTGGACGATTGAGCGGTTCGAAGGCAAGCGGAAGAAATATACGCCGATGGACACGGCCTTCCGGTTTCTGGAGGAAAAGTACGCCTCCCCGTACTTCGTGTATGTGAGCGCAGCGATGGCCGGCAGGCTGGCCGGTTACGAGAGCTTCGAGCCGTGGATCAAAAAAGTGCGCATGTTCATAGCCGGTGGCAGCGGCGAATTTTACTCGGCCCATCCGATGCTGCAGAAGCACTCGAACCGGTGGGAGCGGGTGTAGAAGGCGGCGGGGGACGGGCTAAGCGGCGGCCCGTTTGTCTGCGCCGGGGACGCTTGCACAGAAAGTGGAGGGATGGCGCTTGATCGGGCGAGGGGGAAGGCGTCCTGCGGAGAGAATGGAACGATGTTGCCTTATTCGAACGATGTTCGGATGACAGGCCGGAAGAAGATGTGAATAGCGAGCTATAGTTTCGCTATTTGCGGAATAGGCTCGCTGACGGAGTCAAGCCAAGCTGGCGACAAATACGAGAGCCCGCCCGGGAGTCACCGGGCGGGCTCATTCGGGTAGGCGGTGGCGGGAATTAATCGTCGGGCGTACGGTCCACGAACAGCCTGGTGACCGGCGTTGACTCCCCCTGCCGCACCTCTTGTTCCGTTGCCTTCTCCTCCAGCGGATCGTGCGTGTTCATGCCAGGGGCGACGGTAGGTTCATGCGGATGCGCCGCCGGGGCGTCGTCATGCGTCATGCCGTTCGCCTCCTTCCGCGTGTGCATAAGCGATAAGCGTAATCTCATCGCCGGTCAGCTCGGCGAGCTTCGATTCGGCTTGCCGAATGATACGAACGGCTTCGTCGGTTTGCGGCAGCGAAGCAACTTCGTATCGGTTCGTTTCGATTTTCATACGGGGCCTCCCTCGATTCGTTATTCCGTTCCACAGGGAACGCAAATAGGTTTCCCGCCAGGTGACGGGGGCATACCGAAAGCCCCTCGCCGTAAGGGTAAGGGGCTTTCGGTATGCGGGAGGAAGCGCGGCTTAATCGTCATCGTCGTCGTGCTTGCGGTTTTTTTTCTTGTCCTCTTTGCGGTCGTATTTATTCTCGAAAAACCTGTAGTCACGTTTATCCGGCTTTTCTATATCTTCCTCCGACTTTCTCTGTCTTTCACGCTCTTGATCCTCCGCTTGCTTGCGAGCCTGCTCGATGGCGCGCTGCACTTCTTCCGGTACGGGAAAATCTTTCACCGGCACCCCTTGCAAAGCGCGGGTCATCATTTCCTTGAACAGCGTCGCCGGCACGGCCCCTCCCGACGTCGTCAAGTAATGGTTGCGGTCGGTTTGGTCGTACCCGACCCAGACAGCGGCCGCCAATTCGGGTGTAAACCCGACAAACCATGCATCTTTGGCGCCGTTCTGGCCTACCGCGGCGAACTCCTGCGTCGCCGGCAGCTGGGTCGTTCCCGTCTTGCCGGCGGTTGGCCGCCCGTTCAGCAGCGCGGCCTGGCCTGTGCCGGACGTGACGGCTTCCTGCAGCAGCGTTCGCAGCGTATACGCATGGACCGGCGCGGTCACGTCCGTCCGCTGCGGGTGCGCCTCGATCACGGGCTTGCCGTCCTTGGTGGTGATGCGCGTGATGGCATGCGCTTCCTGCATGACGCCCTGGTTGGCGATGGCGGCGTAGGCCTGCGCCATCTGCAGCGGCGAGACGCCTTCGGACAGCCCGCCGAGCGCCAGGCTGAGATGCTTATCGGCAGCCGGCAGCGTGATGCCCGACCGTCTCAAATAATCGAGCCCGGTATTCAGGCCGATTTCGTTCAGCAGCCAGACGGCGGGAATGTTCCACGAGCGGGTGACGGCTTCGCGCAAGGACACTTCTCCGCGGGTTTGGCCGTCCCAGTCCCGCGGCCGGTAGCCGCCGATATCGAGCTCGCCGTCAAAGAGCATGGAGTCGGGCGTATAGCCGTGTTCCAGCGCGGGTCCGTACACGGCCAGCGGCTTGAACGTCGAGCCCGGCTGGCGCTTGAGCTCGGTGGCGCGGTTGAAGCCGCGGTACGTCTGCTCGCCCCGTCCGCCGATCACAGCCCGCACGGCGCCGCTGGCAGGCTCGAGCACAACGGCGGCCGCCTGGACGAGCTTCTGATCCGGGCTTGCCGGGAATAGCTCTTGCCGGGCGAATACGGCTTCCGCCGACTGCTGCACAGTGAGGTCCATCGTCGTATGGATGCGCAGCCCCATCGTCAGCAATTGCTGCTCGGTGAAGCCGTATTTCGTTTCCGCTTCATCCATCACATAATCGACGAACGCCGGAAATTTCCCCTTCAGCGATTCGCCGCTTTCCGCCTTCAGCCGGATCGGTTCGGCAACCGCTTGCCCGTAATCGGCCGCTTCGATCAGCTGCTGCTCTTTCATTAAGGACAATACGAGATTTCGTCGTGTCAATGCTTCCTCGGGATGCTTGACCGGTGAATACCGGGAAGGGGCTTTCGGAAGCCCGGCGAGCAGCGCGGCTTCGGCCAGCGTCACCTTGTTCACCGGCTTCCCGAAATAATGCTGGGCGGCCCCCTCGACGCCCCACTGTCCTTCACCGAAATAAATGCTGTTCAGATACAGCTCGAGAATCTCGTCCTTGCTGTAGGCGAAGTGTATTTTTATGGCGTAGCCGAGCTCTTTTATTTTACGGGTTAGCGTTTTGTCCGAGGACAAGAACATATTTTTGGCCAGCTGTTGGGTGATGGTGCTGCCGCCTTCGTCGAAAGAGCCGGATTGAAGATCGCGCATCAATGCGCGGGCGATCGATCGCAGATCGTAGCCGCGGTGCTCGTAGAAGCGCCGATCCTCGACCGCGACGATCGCGTGCTGCAAATGCTTCGGCATTTGCGCTAGCGGCACCGGCTCGATTTTGGACGACGAGAGCTCGGAAACCGGCTGGCCGCTTGCGTCGAGCACGAAGCTCGCTTCAGGCAGCGGATGCTCCAGCTTGCTGATATCGAGACCGCTGATCCAGGCCGAAGCGAGCCCCAGACCGAGCGCACCAAGCAGCAGGCCGAACAAGACCGCCCACAACCATGGCCGGTACCGGCTGCGTGGGGCGACAGGGATCGGATGGTATGGGCTGGCGAGCGGCCTCTGCCACCCGGCCATGGAAGCGTCGCCCGCCTCGGCCGGGCCGCTGTCGCGAGGCGCGCCCGCATCCGCCCGGGCCGCCTTGCCGCGCTGCGCCCCGGTTGCAGCCTCGGCCTGCGCCGCGGTACCGGCGTCCTTGTCACGGGCGGAGCGCCAGGTCGCCCGCATCGCTCGCGCCGGCGAGTCATTCCGCAATTGGCCCGTGTGGGGCGTTGAGTCGGGTTGCTGGGGTGGTTTCATAGATCTGCCCCCTATATGTGATGCGCCATACTGGCGTAAAATTGAACTGTTCCACGCACGTTTCAGGCGTCTGTTTAATGTATTCGCAAGCTTCGACACTTTTGTGCAGGTGGACGAACTGCAAAAAGAGCCCCCGAAACCGAATTCCATCCGGCGGAGGCCCTTGGCGTGCGTGTACAACAATGCTTATTACTGAATCGGGTCGGGAATCATACCGTTCTCGCGCACTTGGGCGTTTGTCGGCATCTTGGCCATCACATGGCCCAGTCGCTTGACATCTTCCTCATTGCCTGCCATCTGCCCGTTCATGGCGTGTTCAATCGACGTCGACGCCGACTTCTTCTTGACCGGGCCATTCTCCAAATATTGCGCGAGATCGAGCATAATGTCATCAGCTGCGTCCGCCACGGGATCGGGAACATAGCCCCGGGCCGCAAAGGCCGCTTCGTTCAAATTGATGTGCGTCATCCCGTTCTCCAGGGTATGCGCGTAAACGCGAAACGGATATTCCTTCAATGTCACAGGGTCGCGAAACGACAGTTCGTAGACGGTGCCTTCTTTAGCGGACGATTCGGTAAAGCCTACAACAGCGAGCATGCTGTGCACATGGGCAAACGGTTTGGCGATCGACGGCAGCGTTTTTTTACGGGACATACGGAACACTCCTTCGATAGAAACTTCGGCGCCCTCATTTGATCCCTGAGGACCGCTGTGGAACCGAGTACCCTGTATTTACCCGTCATGGACAAGCATGAAACCAGGTTAGGGGAGAAAGGGGCCAAAATACCTGTATTTTTTCCAAAAACCGGGATTATTCGCGAGTCACTCTTCATTTTATTTCCAAAAAAATTGAATAAGATGACGGAGCGGTGACAACAGTATAAGTAGCGGAGGCCGGTCTGGCGCCTCTTCATTCACGAATAGGGGGGACCTATGCTGCTGCAATTCGACGTGATCGTCCAATGGGGGATCGTGTTGCTATCGGTAGCCTTACTGGCTTCGGTTCTCCGTCGGGGTAACTTTCGCAAGGCGGCTGTCGCATTCCTGGCGTACCAAACGCTTTCGTGGGGGATCGACTTTCTGATCGTTCTGTTCAAGCTGGCGGAGTATCCGGTTCACTTTTTTTCCCGGGCGACGGACAACGGCTTTGAATTCAGTTATTTGTTCAGCCCGGCGGCTTTTACCGTTTTTTATATGACTTATCCTCACAAGAGGGAACGAAGCCGCAAATGGATGCACTACGCGATATTCGCGGTAACCATGGGGCTTTTTAAATCGATGCTTTCCCGGTATACGAATACCGTGGAGTTTTTGTCGACCAACGCCCTGACGGTGACGCTAATCGTAGGGCTGGAATATGCGCTCGTCTATCGGTACGTGAATTGGTTTAACGGGAAAATTGAAGCGTTGAGAAGCTAGGTGTCCTATGTATTGGCTGGAACGTTTATTATTAATTACCGTCGTCATGATCTCATTTGGCATCATTTGGCTTATTCCGAAGGAACAGCGATTAAAGGCGAATTTCGTATTTCTATTTGCGGGTCTGCCGGTTTGGATTTTGGGGCTGCTGGTGGTTGAGCTCGGGCTCATCGAATACCCGGTGCGGGAATTGCATCAAGTTAACCGAACGAGCTTTATCTTCGAATACTTGGCGCTGCCGGTCCTGTGCGCGTTGTTTACTGCGCGGTATCCGGAAGGCGCACCGGTCTGGAAGCGAATCGGCTACTATGTGCTGTTCTGTTCCGCATTGACGATAGCCGAATATATGATCCAAAAATATACGCTGTTGATTCGGTACGTCCGTCTGTGGGACTGGTATTGGACCTTTGTCTCCGAAGCGTTCGTGTTCTGGCTTACGCGACGGGCCGCCGTTCTTTTTTTCAAAGACAGGAAACCGGTCAAACCGGTGAAATAAGCTTGGATGTACAGGTACAGGTAAGGCCGCTGCGTCAGCCCGATGGTTCGGTTGCTGCTGCAGCGGCCTCTTTCGGTCAACCGACCGGCCGTCGGTGCTGCGGTCGCGTACGATTGAACGGCGGGCCGGACAGCAGGTATAATGATGATGAACAATCAGATTAAACCGACTTGCTTTAACCCGTGCCAAATGCCGTCTTCGGAACTGGTAGCGGTGACACGGTCGGCGACGGCCTTCACTTCGTCGGAGGCGTTGCCCATGGCGATGCCGGTGCCTACCCAAGCAAGCATTTCCTTATCGTTCAAGCCGTCGCCGAAGGCGTAACATTGGGCTGGCGCAGTGCCGACCGCTTCCAGCAGCTTCTGAATGCCCACTGCTTTCGAGCCGCCTGCGGGCATGACGTCGGCTGCTAACCGGTGCCAGCGGTGATACCGGTATTCGGGGAAGCGGGCCGTATAAAGCGGCTCTTCCTCCACCGGGCAGAACAGGTACGCTTGATATACGGGCGAATGGGTATAAAAGAGCGGATCGACAGGCGGGTATTCCAAGCTGAGCGCCCCGAAGCTGGCGTCGATCAGCGGATGAGCCGCATGGGATGCGCACAGCATCGCATGACTGCTGAACGCCAGACAGTGTCCGCGTTCCTCCGCGAATTCGCACATGTCGCGAAGCCGATCCGGCGGCAACCGGTGGGCGTATATCTCACGGCCTTCGTACACGACGTATTGGCCGTTGGCCGACACGTAGGTGTCGATGTTCAGCTCCTCGCGGATCCACTCGAATTGACTGGGCGTCCGGCCGGTTGCGATAGCGGTTCGGATACCGCTGCGCTGCAGCAGCCCGATGGCCTGTTTGGTCGTTTGGGGCAGACGGTTGCGCTCGTCAAGCAGCGTGCCGTCGATATCGAAAAATACGATGGTCTCGTTCATGGTTTATACACCTCCGGGTGATGGCATTGTGCGGCAGCCGTCCCGCCTGGCCTCGGAAGCGGGCATCCTGAAAATGCTCCCCCATCGTCTATAGGCCGAGCGTTGTCCCGCTGTCCCGCCGCCTGGCGAAGCGCATCCGCGAGCCTGGCGACCGCCCGGAGCGCCCGGCAAGCCGGGCCGCTTTGCGCTTCGAAAATCAGCTTATCTTGTGAAATGCATTTCATGTCAAGCGATTTTTTCGCAGAACGGCTCTGCAGGGGGCTTGGCAATGGCCAACATCAAACAGATCGCCCGCACGGCCGGCGTGTCCGTCACGACCGTACCCGCGGCTGCTGTACGATCGCGTCACCGGCCGCACGGACCAAGCCGAAACACACGGGCTTCTTACCGGCTGATGGAGCGGAGGACGGTGTAGCGGGCGGCCGCCAGCGAGCTCGCCTTATGCGCCATCTGCGGTCCTGACGGGTTCAGACGGGCGAGAGCGATGACGTTCCGTTCGTTTCAAGGCTCTCCACGTCCAGACCGCTCCGCTGAAGTCGATCAGGCTAAGCGCAACGAAAATCGGCTTCAGCCAGCCGAATGACACGAAGACGATCATGAACAACAGGATCGAAGCCCGCGTGTACACGGTCAGGTAGAAGAAGCCGCGCATGTTCTCCCGCGCCGCCTGGAAATAATCGAACGCCAGGTACAGCAGGAACAGGCCGATCAGCCGGAGCCAAATATAGCTCTCCGCCGTATAGCCGAGCAGACCGGACAACAGGCCCGGGGCCAAGAGCAGCGTCAAGCTGAGCGCAAACATGTAAAAGCTGAAGTAAAATACGGTTTTGGCCGGATACGTCATTCCATCATTCCCCCACAACCATGGTATGATAGATAAATAGATCATCGATCGAAAACGGAAAGCGAGAGTACGGTATGCGAATCAATAAATATATTAGCGAAACCGGGCTTTGTTCCAGACGAGAAGTGGACAAGCTGGTCGAGGCCGGGCGCATCACGATCAACGGCGTTAAGGCGGAGCTGGGCAGCCAGGTGGGCGAGGGCGACGATGTGCGCATCGACGGCAGGCCGATCCGTGCTAAGAAGCCGGCCGTGTATATAGCGCTGCACAAGCCGGTAGGCATCACGAGTACGACGGAGCGCCACGTACGCGGCAATATCGTCGATTTTGTCGGACACCGCGAACGGATCTTCCCGATCGGCCGTCTGGACAAGGACTCGGAAGGTCTGATCTTGATGACGAACGACGGCGACATCGTCAACAAAATTTTGCGCGCGGAGAACGAGCACGAGAAGGAATACATCGTCACGGTCGATCGGCCGATTACGGCTTCGTTCCTGCAAGGGATGGCCGGCGGGGTCCATATCTTAGGCACCGTTACCAAGCCGTGCGTCGTTCACCGGATGGACGAGCGGACGTTCCGCATCATCTTGACGCAGGGGCTCAACCGCCAAATTCGCCGCATGTGCGCCGCCTTCGGGTACGAGGTGCGCCGGTTGAAGCGGACGCGCATCATGAACATTAAACTTGGCGGCCTGCCGGTAGGCAAGTGGCGCGATCTGGCGCCGGACGAATTGGCCGAATTACTGCGCCGCATTGATCATGAGCCTTCGCGGTGATTGGCGGCAAGCCGGTCGCCGTAATCCCCGACTGCCGGGCATTCCGCATCAGTGGTTGAATTTGTAGCCGATCCCGCGAACGGTCAAAATATATTGGGGATCGGCCGGATTCGGCTCGATCTTCTTGCGCAGGTTGCTGATATGGACAAGCAGGGTGCGCGTATCGCCGTTGCTGTCGACGCCCCAGGTCATTTTGTACAGCTGCTCCAGCGACAGCACTTTGCCCGGCGTGCGGGCCAGATGCAGGAGCAGGTCGAACTCCTTCGACGAGAGCGGCGCAAGCTGGCCGTTCACGCGGACCGTCCGGCTGAGCAAGTCCATCTCAAGGCCGGGGAACGAGAGAAATTGGGCTTCTTCCTTGTGCTGCTCTAACAGATGGCTGCGGCGCAGGTGCGCCTTCACCCGGGCGACCAATTGACCCGGGCTGAACGGCTTCGTCATGTAATCGTCGCCGCCGATGCTGAAGCCGAGAATGATGTCCATGTCTTCGCTCTTGCAGCTCAGGAACAAAATCGGCGTCGTGTAGTGCTTCCGGATTTGCCGGCATACTTCAATGCCGTCCAGCTCGGGCAGCAAGATGTCGAGGATGACCAGATCGGGCCGGTGCTCCTGCACCATCTCGACCGCTTCCGCTCCGTTCGAAGAGCTTAATACTTCGTAGCCCTCTTTTTCCAAATAAAGTGTAATTAATTCGACAATTTCCGTTTCGTCGTCTACGATTAATATTTTTTCTCCAGACATCGAGTTTCTCCTCCAAATAGCCGTCCGCTGTTGAATTCCCCATTCCCAAAACTTGTGGTTTCATATACGATAATAGACAGAATTGGCAATAACCAACAAGAAAGAAAGTGGTATCGATTTCCAGAAACATCTTTTATTATAAATGGTTTCGGGTGTTTATTTCCATACTTTTGTTTGCCCTGCTCACGTCGGTATCCGGCTATCGGCCTATGGCCGCGTCCAACGAGTATGCGGGACAGGCGAATCGCGGCGAATTATCGCTGAGCGGCTACGACTGGGCAGGCGGGCCGTACGTTCGGCTGGAGGGCGAGTGGGAGTTCTATTGGGGGGCTCTGCTGACGCCTGATCAGCTTCACGCCGGGGAACGGCCGGAGTCTTCTTATATCCGGGTGCCTGGCGCCTGGAACGGTGCAGCCGTGAACGGAGGGAAAGCAAGCGGCAGCGGGTACGGCACGTATAGGCTGATGGTCGCACTGGATGGGCAACCGAGAACGTATGCGTTGAAAATGCCTTATGTCGAAACGGCCTATACCGTATGGGTGAACGGCGAGCTGTTGGGGCAGGTCGGTCAGGTCGGCAAGGATGCGAACGGCTCGCAGCCAAAGTTTTCGCCGCGGACGCTGCTGATCGGCTCCCCGGGTCCGACGCTGGAGCTGGTCGTACAGGTGTCCAATTTCCATTGCTTCAGCGGGGGCATGCAGGATTCCCCTATATTAGGGCTTCCTGAGCGGATCGATGCGGAGCTGCAGACGAATTTGTCGATTGAGACGATCATGGTCGGCGGGCTGCTCGCCATGGGCATTCACTACATGGTGTTGTATCTGCTGCGAAGGAAGGAAAGGGAATCGTTTTATTTCGGATTGTTTTGCCTGCTTGTAGGCATTCGAGCGCCATTCCTGGAGGCAGGCGTCATTTATTACTGGATGCCGAATCTGGATTGGCTCGTCGGGAAGAAGATCGAATCGGTTTGCTTTTTCCTCAGCATTCCGGCGATCGTCATGTTCGTGCACCTGCTCTATCCGCAGGAAGTGAAACGCGCCGCCGTTCGGCTGATGTTCGGACTCGGCATGACGTGCACGGTACTTGTCATCGTACTGCCCGTCCCTTGGATGACCTATATGGTGCCGTATTTCGAGTTGGCGACGATGGTCTCCGGCGTGTATATCGTCTTCTGCTTAGCTGTAGCGCTCTATCGCGGGCGGGAAGGGGCGACCTTCGTTATCCTCGGTACCGCCGCATATATCGCGGCGGTGTCCGTCAAAAAGTGGTTCGATCCTCAATACCTCCATACCGGGGAAGTGGCGTTCATCGGCTTATTCGCCGGCGCGATGCTGGCTTCGTTCGTGCTTAGCGTCCGGTCGACGAAGGCTATCGCCTCGGTGGAGTCGTTGTCCCGGCAGATGCGCGAGATGAACGTGGGCCTGGAGCAGAAGATTCGCGACCGCACGGCTGAGCTGGAACGGATCAACCGCAGCCTGGGGCAGGTGAACGAGGATTTGGCCCGGATGGAGACATCCCGGCGGCATCTGCTCAGCAACATCTCGCACGACCTCGGCACTCCGATGACGCTCATTCAAGGATATGTCGAAGCGTTGATGGACGGTGTCGTACAGCAGGAGCAGCAGCAGAAATATTTGAAGCTGATCCACAACCGCATTACCGGATTGAATCGGCTGATCCAGGATTTGTTCCAGCTGTCGAAGCTTGAAGCGCGTCAGATGGAATTCGACATTCATACGGTCAGCACGGACGAGCTGTTCCGCTTTTTCGACGAGCGGTACGAGCTGGAGTTGGCCGGAGGCGGGCTTCGCTTCGAGACCGCTTCGTATATCCTGCACCCGGGAGACGGCCGGCCGGCACTTGTCAAGGTCGACACCAACCGGATCGATCAGGTGCTGACCAACATCATCTACAACGCGGTGAAGCATACGCCGCAGGGCGGGCTGATCCAGCTGCATTTTATCGTGGACGAGCATTCGCTCGTGGTGCAGGTGCAGGATAACGGAACGGGCATTGCGCCCGAGGATTTGCCGTACATCTTCGACCGTTTCTATAAAAAGGACAAGTCGCGCAATACGTCCGGCGGCGGCAGCGGTCTCGGTCTTGCGATCGCCAAGGAAATCGTCGATTTCCACGGCGGACGCATCTGGGCTCAAAGCCGGCTCGGTCAAGGGGCGTGCATCGCTTTCATGCTGCCGCTGGTCAAGTGAACCGCTTGATCGGCGGCTGCTTCGCGCGGAGGCCCCGGGCGCGCTGATCGGCAGGAAGCGCAGATGTCCGCGATGATCCGGGCCGCCGACTAAAGGAGCGAGCGGCGGTACTCGGAAGGAGACGTCTGGTACTGGCGCTTGAACTGTTTAGAGAAGTGAAGCGGATCTTGGAAGCCTACCGAGGAGGCGATTTGCTCTACGGTGAGCTCGGGCCGCTCGCGCAGCAGGCGGCGCGCTTTGTCAAGCCGCAGACGGAGCAGGAACGTGACGGGGCTGACGCCGGTATGCTCCTTGAACAAGGTGGACAAGTAGGCCCGATTGTAGCCGAGCGTCTCGGCCATCAGCTCGATGGTAATCGGCTCCGCGTATTGGGCCGACAAGTACTGCAGCGCCTGCCGCACCGTTCGTTCGCCGCCTGTCGCCGTGTCCGGGAGACGCGGCTCCGCGGGCTGCAGCGTCTCGGCGAATTCGGCCAGCAGCAGATGCAGGCAGCCCGTGGCTTTCAGTCCAGCCCCGGGGGTCCGCGCCTGGAACGCTTCCTGCGCTTGCTGGAACAAGGCCGCGATGCCGCGGTTGCCGCCCGTCCGCACAATCGGCTGCAGCGAGCTGAGGCCGATCCCGGCAAGCATCCGCGCCGCTTCCGGGCCATCGAAGGCCATCCAGCGATAATGCCACGGGCGATCGTAGTCTGCCATATATTGGATCAGTGTCCCGGGCTCGATCAGGAACGTGTCGCCTGCGCCGAGTTCATGTGTTTGCCCCGCGCACATATATGTTCCGCGCCCGGACAGCACGTGATGAAACAAATAGTAATCGACGACCTTCGGCCCGGGCCTGTGCCCGGGCTTTGTCTGGCTGTTGCCGGCGAATAGGACGACGAGACCGCCGTGTTCCTGAGACGCATTCGGGTTGGATACGACGTAGTAGCTATCGGCGCGTTTGTCGTAAGCGGCCACCGCGATCCCTCCTTCAGGGTAGTCGGACAAGGGCCGACTTCCGATGTCGCCGTAAGTATACCATGGGAATCTAACATTTTTCCATATCCAGCTGACATCATTCCATAGTTTCCCGCGTCCGGCCTGGCTATACTAAAAGCAATGAATGCAAGATTGTATGCCGCGATTCGGCGAAATTTGCACAGCAACCCTATTCTAATCGCCTGAGGTGAGCCGCGATGGCCGATATTGAAGCGTTAAAAGAACGGTTTGTAGCTTTATACGGGGCGGAAAATCCGCACCCGATCCGTGTGTTTCACGCGCCGGGGCGCGTTAATTTGATCGGGGAGCACACCGATTATAACGGAGGGTACGTGTTTCCGGCGGCGCTGACGTTCGGCACGACGATGCTGCTCCGCAAACGGGACGACGAGCTTGTCGGATTCGCCTCGACCAACTTTGAACGACACCAACATATTTCCATTCAATCGCTGGAGAACAACCCGGAGGACGGCTGGATGAACTACCCGAAAGGCGTGATCCGGGAGCTGCAGCAGCGCGGCGTTGCGGTCGGCGGCTACGACATCCTGTTCAGCGGAGCGATTCCGAACGGGGCCGGTCTTTCCTCCTCGGCTTCGATCGAGGTCGTCACGGCTTTCGGTCTGCTGACGATGGAGGGGCAGCCGACGGATCAGGTACAGATCGCCCGGCTCGCTCAGAAGGCGGAGAACGACTTCATCGGCGTGAAGTGCGGCATTATGGACCAATTCGCGGTAGCGATGGGGAAGAAGGATCATGCGGTGCTGTTGATGTGCGATACGCTGGAATATAAGCACGTTCCTTTCCAAAGCGGTGCGTATAGGCTGGTGATCGGCAATACGAATAAAAAGCGCGGGTTGGTCGATTCGGCCTACAACGAGCGCCGTTCGCAGTGCGAGCAAGCGGTGCGCGACCTGCAGGCGAGGTATCCCGAGCTCACGCTGCTCGGACAGCTCACGCTCGCGCAGTTCAACGAAGCGCAGCACTTGATTGCGGACGAAGTTGTGAAGAGGCGCGCCCGCCACGTGGCGGAAGAGATCGATCGCGTGCTGCAATCGATCGAAGTGCTGGAGCGTGGGGATTTGGCGGCGTTCGGCCGACTGATGAACGGTTCCCACGAATCGCTGCGCGATTTGTATGAAGTGACAGGCTTCGAGCTCGACTCGATGGTCGAGGCGGCTTGGCAGGTGCCCGGCGTGCTTGGCGCACGGATGACCGGCGCGGGCTTCGGCGGCTGCACGGTATCGCTGGTCCACGAGGACAGCATTGACCGGTTTATCGATGAAGTAGGCCGTGTGTATGAAGACAAGACCGGTTTGAAAGCCAGCTTTTACGTAGGTGACATCGGGGACGGCGTGAAAGAAATCGAATAAGCAGGAGGCAAAGGGGACCATGGCTGTATTGGTGACAGGCGGCGCGGGCTACATCGGTTCGCATACGGTGGCAGAGCTGCTGGCGAAGAACGAGGAGGTTGTGATCGTCGACAACCTGGAACAGGGCCATCGCGAGGCGGTGCTCGGAGGTAAGCTGTACGTCGGGGATATCCGGGATAAAGACTTCTTGGACACGGTGTTCCGGGAGAACGCGATCGACGCGGTCATTCATTTTGCGGCGAACTCGCTCGTTGGGGAAAGTATGCAGAACCCGGCCAAGTATTATCACAATAACGTATACGGCACTTTGTGTCTGCTGGAGAAGATGAACGAGCACGGCGTGAACAAAATCGTTTTCTCCTCTACGGCGGCGGCCTACGGCGAGCCGGAGAACATTCCGATTCTCGAGACGGACCGCACGCTGCCGACGAACGCTTACGGCGAAACGAAGCTGGCGATGGAGAACATGATGAAGTGGTTTGACGCCGCACACGGCATCAAGTACGTATCGCTGCGTTATTTTAACGCGGCCGGCGCGCATGAAAGCGGGCGGATCGGGGAAGATCACGATCCCGAGACGCATCTGGTGCCGATCATCCTTCAGGTGGCGCTCGGCCAGCGCCCGCACATCTCGGTGTTCGGCGAAGATTACGCGACGCCGGACGGCACGTGCATCCGTGATTATATCCACGTGTCCGATCTTGCAGACGCGCATATCTTGGCGGTGAAGAAGCTGCTCAGGGGCGGCGAGAGCCGCATATACAACCTCGGCAACGGCATAGGCTTCTCGGTCAAGGAAGTGATTGAGATTGCCCGGCAGGTGACCGGCCATCCGATCCCGGCGGTCGTGGAGGCGCGCCGCGCCGGAGATCCGGCGGTGCTTGTGGCCTCGTCCGAACGGACGCGCGAGGAGCTCGGCTGGCGGCCAAAGCGCGACCGGCTGGAGCGCATCATCGCTTCGGCGTGGGCATGGCACCAAAGCCGCCCGACCGGCTACGAGGCGTAGACGTCCGGACGCGGGGAGCGCTGGAAATGCGCCCGGGGGCGGGCAAGCTGTAAACCCGGAAATACCGTGCCGTGCCGGAGTTAATCGGAGCTCCGCTATTTCGCCAGGAGGCCGTGAAGCGATGGGCTTTAAGACTTTACCTAGGGGTGTAGAGCACATGCAAAACGAACGCGAACAAGAGATCGAAGCGCTGCGCCGGAAGGCATCCTGCGATGTGGAACGGCTTCTGCAGTTCGGCCTCCGGCGCAAGCTGCTGGAGCCGCCGGACTTGTATGCGGCGCGCAACGGGCTGCTCGACTTGCTGCGTCTTGACGAGCCGTATGCGGGGGAGCTGCCGGCTGCGCCCGGCGAAGACGTCAGCGAGCTGCTGGAGCCGCTGCTCGACTACGCAGCCGCAGCCGGTATGCTCGAGGACGACAACACGACGCTGCGCGATTTGCTGGACGCCCGCATCATGGGCGTTATCATGCCGCGCCCGTCCGAGCTGATTCATCGCTTCTGGGCAACGGCCGAGCGGGACGGAATCGAGCGCGCGACGGCCGATTTCTACCGGCTGAGCATCGACTCGAACTATATTCGTATGGACCGCATTCGCAGGAATCTGTACTGGCTCGCCTCGACCGATTTCGGCAGCCTGGAAATTACGGTAAACTTGTCCAAGCCGGAGAAGGACCCGAAGGAAATCGCAATGCTCAAAAATGCGAAGCAAAGCCGCTATCCGAAGTGCTTGCTCTGTGTCGAGAACATCGGGTATGCCGGCCGGCTCAATCACCCCGCTCGGCAAAACCTGCGCGTCATTCCGCTTGAGCTGACCGGGGAACCATGGTGTTTTCAATATTCGCCTTACGTCTACTACAACGAACACAGCATCATTTTCGATAAAGAGCATCGTCCGATGATCATCTCGAGGCATACGTTCGAGCGGCTGCTCGATTTCGTGGAGCGGTTCCCGCATTATTTTGTCGGGTCCAATGCGGATTTGCCGATCGTCGGCGGGTCGATCTTGAGCCACGATCACTTTCAGGGCGGGCGGCACCGGTTTCCGATGGAGTTGGCCCCGGTGGAAGAGCGGTTCCGGCATCCGTCCTACGGCGGGGTGAAGCTTGGCGTGGTGAAGTGGCCGATGTCGGTCCTCCGCATATCAAGCCGTGACCGGGTGCAGCTGCTGGAACTGGCCGGTGCGATTCTGGACGCATGGCGCGTTTACAGCGATCCGGACTGTGACATTCTCGCTTTCAGCGATGCGCCGGACGGGACGCGGGTGCCGCACAACACGATTACGCCGATCGCGCGCAACAACGAAGCGGGGGAGTACGAGCTGGACTTGGTGCTTCGCAATAACCGGACCAGCGAAGCGCATCCTGACGGCATTTTCCATCCGCATCGGGAGCTGCACCATATCAAGAAGGAGAACATCGGGCTGATCGAAGTGATGGGGCTCGCCGTACTGCCGGGACGCCTCAAGGACGAGCTTGAGCAAGCGGCGGCTCTATTCACCGGCGAAGCGGAGCTGGATGAGCGGATCCTGGGGGATGAAAGCCATCCGCTGCATAAGCATGCGCCGTGGCTGGCCGAATTGGCGGCGAAATACGGGAAAGGCCTGTCCCGCGGGCAAGCGGAGCAGGCGCTGCGCGAGGAAGTCGGCCGCAAGTTCGAGGCTGTGCTTCGCGACGCGGGCGTGTACAAGTACGGCGAACGGGGCCGGGAAGGGTTCCGACGATTTATTCGGCACCTCGGCTTTGAGGCTTAAACAGCGAAAACAAACAGGGAACAGGACTTGGTCGTGCACGGCAACATGCACCGCCGGGTCCTGTTCTTTGTATGCAGCGGGCTCTTGGTTCCAAGGCACTATGCGTGTAGGGGCGGCAGAGTCAAAGGTCTGGGTAGGGGGGAGAAAACACAAAATTTTATGTATAAATTTCACATATAATGCGACGAAAGTTATATTATTTATGTTATGATATATGACATAAAGAGAAAAGCATTCTAGTTGAGGATTTGGAGGGTGCATATGTTTGATTGGCTTGGTTTTCAAAAAGGGCTTCCGCTTTGGTGGTCGTATCGTCTGAATCGCGGGTTAAAGAAAGATGTCGAGGACATTTTCGAGGGCATCGCTTCTACCCGCAAAGAGTTGTTGATTGATTGGGCTAATGAATATTGGGGACATTTGGACCGCTTGCTTGCTTTGCTGCAGGGTTCCGCAGCGTCGGAGACGCCGCTGTGGCGGCAGCCGGAGCCGGAGCAATGGGAAGGTCACTGCACCTCGATGCGTCAGCGGGCTCCGGATTTTTCTGAAATTTTTCTGTTAAATGATCAAAATGAAGTGGTCTTCTCCACGTATCCGGCACATCGTACCACGGTCTATGGCGAGCAAAGCGTGATTGGTCTGGGGCTCAGTTATGCCGGATCCGGAGTGGAAGGGCGCAAATGCTTATTCGGCCCTTACAGCGACCCGACGACGCTGAAGATCGGACCGAGCACCTCGTCGTTTCACGATGCCATGACCCTGCTGTTTATCGTGCCGATCGTCGAGTCGGGCGTATGGCGAGGCGCCTTGTGCGGACGCGTGCCTAACGACGTGATCGGCGATTTGATTCAACGCGAATCCGGGCACGTGTACCCCGACTCGGGCGATAACTATTTGTTCATGGCTTCCGCCGGGCTGCAGACGCACATCGCTCCCGGCACGGCGCTTTCGCGCAGCCGGTTCGAGGACCGGACGTTTACGCACGGGGAAAATTTGAAGGACGGCGTCACCACGGATTGGGGCCAAGTGACGGTGAAGGAGCATACCGAGCTGGAGCTGCGGTTTACCGATCCGGCGACCGGCGATCTTCATCCCGGCGTAGCGAACACGATTAAGAACGGCAGCAATTTATTCGTTGAATTTCCCGGTTATTCGGACTATCGGCACATTCCGGTTATCGGTAAAGGCGTCACGTTCCGGCTGCCGCATTGCCCGGACCTCTGGGGGATGATGTGCGAAGGCGATTTGGAGGAAGTATACCGGGTTCGGGGCACGAACTGGCGGATGTTCCGTCTTCAACTGCCTTGGATCGTGTCGGGCTGTGTGGCCGCCGCAGGGCTGATCGGTTGGCTGGCGGCAAGCGCGGACGTCCCGTACTGGCTTGCGGGAGCGGCCGCAGGGCTTCTGCAGCTGGCGATCGGTTTGGTGACGGCCTGGGTGATCTATGGCAAAGGAAGCGCGCCGCTTGCGAGGCATTTACATCAGATTCAGCGGTTTATCCGCATGAACGCCGAAGGGAAGGGCGACTTGACGCAGCGTCTGAAGCCGGAGATGTTCCAAGGCGACGAATCCCGGGAGCTGGCCAAGTGGATCAACAACATGATCGACTCGCTCGAGGGGGTCATGCTTCAAGTGAAACGGGCGGCGGCCGACGTGCTGTCGAGCCAGCGGCTGCTGAACGAATCGACGGATACGACGGCGGAATCGACGGATCGAATGAGCGGCAAGATTAATGATATGATCGGCAGCCTTCGCAAGCAGCTGCGCGATATCGACCAAGCAAAAGATGCGGTTGAAGAGATGAAGGAGACGCTGCGCGTCATCGAGGCTAACGCTTCGGGTCAAATCGCCGTCGCGCAGAACGAGGTCGAGCGGATCGGGGACAAGATGGCGCACATTTCCGCCAAGGTCGAAGAGACGAATCGGACGATCTCGACGTTCATGGAAACGACCCAGCAAATTAAAAACGTACTGCAGGTTATTGAGGAAATTTCATCCAGGACGAACCTGCTGGCGTTGAACGCCGCCATTGAAGCCGCCCGCGTCGGCGAGCACGGCAAAGGTTTTGCCGTCGTCGCTACCGAGATCCGCAAGCTGGCCGACTTGACCCGGCGTTCAACGGAAGAAATCCATGAGACGGTACAGCATATTTACACCAATGCGGAGCAGGCGTTTATTTCGATGGGGGAAGGCACCAAGGTGGTGGAAGAAGGGAGTCTGCTCGTGGCGGCCGCTTCCGAGCTGCTGAACAGCGCCTCCAGCAACGATTCGTTGAAAACGCAGGTTATCGACGAAGTGGTGAAGCTGATGGAGCGGATCGCCGAAATCAGCAAAGACAACCGCGTCATCTCCCGGGAAGTCGAGGGGAATGTCCAGGAGCTGATTACGGACACGGTGCAGGTGAAGCTGACGTCCAAACGTGTCGAAGCGATTACGGCGTTCTTGGAGCACCTCGTCAATCAGTTCCGGCTTAACGATACGCGCATCCGCTAGCGCGAAGACATTTACGGCAGCACTAGGCAAAGGCGTCCGGCTCTTATGAGCCGGACGCCTTTTTTGGGGGGGGTCAATCGAGCGCTGCGCAGTAGAGCTCCGTACATCTTCCTGACCGTTGTTGTGGCCGATTAGGTAGAAGGCCCGAGGCCTGTGACGGCCCGAACCGCATTTATCAATATAAAAACGCGCGGCTGACGATGACCAGCAGAATGAAGAGTACCAGAATTACGCCCGTGGAAGTGAAACCGTGACCTACATGTGACATTGTTGTTTCCTCCTTAAGGTGGTTTTGTGCTTTCACACCATACATCTTATGTCGGGGGTGCAGGAGCGGATTGGGCCAATGTCACCGTCCCTGATTTTTCAGCGGATGCCTATAGCGGTTCTAAAAACTGGGGAAATATCGCATATTAGAGGCATATCGATGAAAGGGAGGGATGAGCTGTGAGTTTTCTTGGGAGCTTGCTTCGCGCGGCCGTCTGCGTCTGGCTGTTGGGCGCACAGCCCGCAGCCGGAAGCATGGCGGCCGGCCGCTCAGGCGAGCTTTGGGAGGCTGCGGGGCCGGTTGGGGCTGCGGGCCCGAATGCGCATTCTGCTGCACCCGGATCTCTCACGCCGCCCGCGGCCGGCCGCTCATCGCCGCTGACCTTCGCGGTGCTAAGCGACATTCACGTGCAGAGCTGGGATCGCCAGGCGATCCGGAAATTTGAGCGGGCGCTCGACGACTTGCACGGTGCGGCGCCTGAAGCAGAGGCGCTCGTGCTGAACGGTGATTTGGGCGACGGCGACCCGGAGGACTATAGGACGCTGCAGCGGCTGTTATCCGAACGTCCGCATCCGGGCGAAATTCACTTCACGCTCGGCAATCACGAGTTTTACCGGATGTGGCACGGGGCCAATCGGCAATGGCGGCCGAAAGGATTCCCGAACGGAGAGACGGAAGCGGCGGCCATCGGACGGTTTCTGCGCTTCACCGGCCAACCGAAGGTGTACCGGGAACGGAGCCTGCACGATCGCTTGTTTCTATTCCTGGGTTCGGAGCGATACCGGCTATCCGATCCGTCTTACGGTGAAGATGCGTTCCTTAGCGAGGAGCAGCTTCGTTGGCTGGAGCGGCGGCTGCAGGCGGAGGAGCCTTCCGGACAGCCGATCTTCGTGTTTCTGCATCAACCGCTGCCGAATACGGTAGCCGGAAGCGGACGCGGGCGCGGTGTCGTGCAGCACCGCGAGCTTCGGGACATACTGTCGCGGCATCCGCGGGTGATTGTGTTCTCCGGCCATACGCATGCGGGGCTTGGGCAGTCCGGGACTGTCGTCGCGGACCGGCTATTGTCCGTAGCCGGGTCATCGGTCAGCCGCCCGGAATATGAGGGACCGGCTGAAGCTTCCGGAGGCGCCGACGACCGAAGCGAGGGGCTGGTCGTACGTGTGGAGCAGGACCACGTTGTCATTCGCGGCCGCGATTTCCGGCAGGGGCGTTGGATAACCCGGACGGAGTGCCGCTTTGAGCGAGGCATGTGGCGAGCCGCCGCACCGGACATGCCCAAATAGACGGTACGAACATGCGTACCGTCTATTTGACCTGCGCGTCAAACCGTGCCTTGCTTCAGCGTCGGTTCAATCTGGATATGATCGCTGCCTGTCGTAATCGATTCAATCTCGATGCCGCTCTGGGCCAGCCGGGTGCGAATAAGGCTTTCGTCCTGCGGCGGGAAAATATATGCCGGGCGGCGATCGTTATGAAACATGAGATGCTCGGCGACCTGAAGCAGTTTATTTACGGTAAACGGCTTGCGCAAATATTTCTCCGAATCCTTCTCGTAATAGTCGTGCGGCGGCTCGAGCGCCGTGGAGACGATAACCGGCGTGCGGTGAAACTTGGGATGCCTGTACAGCTCGGTCAGGAAATCCCACCCCGATTGGGGCCCCTTTAAATGAATGTCCACGATGCACAGCCGCGGCGGATATTGATCGACGCGTTCCAGCGCAAGAAGCCCTTCTTCGGCGGAGCGCACGTGAATCGTCGGGATTTGCAGCTTCATCAAAGCGACTTGAATCAGCTTGGCGGCATTGTCATCGTCTTCCAGCAGCAGAATACTGCCTTCGGCATTTCCGACCTGATAAGCGTTCAAGGTAACGGTGAACACGCTGCCCTCTCCCATCGTCGACTCGAAATGGATGGAGCCTTGATGGGCGTCCATAATCTCGCGGACGATAGACAGACCGAGGCCGGTACCGCCGATCTGCCGCCGGTCGGAGTTATCTACGCGGAAAAATTTGGTAAACATGCTGCCCTTCGCTTCTTCCGGTATGCCAAGCCCGTAGTCCTGTACCTCGAAGCTGACGGTACTCCCGTTCTCGCGTATCGTGATGTCAACACGGTTCGCTTGGGGAGAATACTTGACGGCGTTGCTGATCAGATTGTGCGCCACCTGCATCAGCCGGTCGGCGTCGCCCCGCACCCACACCTCCCGTTCGGGTCTGTGCAGCCGGATTTCATGCGTTTGCTCCGCCTTCCATGGCTCGGCGACCTCCCGCAGCAGCGCGCCCAATTCGACGGGAACGAAATGATAGGCCTGTTTGCCGGATTCCATCCGCTGCAAATCCAGGAAGTCGTTAATAAGCGTGGACAAACGGCCCGCTTCCTTGTACACGGTTTGCAAATATTTGCGCTGCTTCTCCGGCGTCAGCTGGCGATGCAGCATAATTTCGATGAAGCCCAGCACGCTGGAAAGCGGCGTTCGCAGTTCATGCGAGACGGTGCTTATAAATTCGTTCTTCATCTCGTCGATTTTCTCTTCCTCCGTACGATCGCGTACGACGAAGAGGAAGCCGGAGTCGGGCCGTTTGGACGAATCGCCCATCTTCGTGGCGTACAATTCGACGTGGCGCATCTGGCCATCGTCGGTCGTATAGAAGAAGCGTTCTGTAATATTATCCGTTCTGCCCCTCAGCAATCCTTCCACGGAAGACAAGATTTGGCCGCTCGTCGGGGTGTCGTTCCAAATTCGAATGGCCGTGACGATGGATTCCCCGACCTCATGCGAGATGTCGAGGAAGTTTTTCATGCGCTGATTAAGAAATAGGATATGACCATGCCTGTCGCACATGATCATGCCTTCGTGCGCGGATTCCAAAATGTTCTCGATCAAGTCGCGCTGCTCCTCGATCATCCGCTTCTCTTGCTGCAGCTGTTCGTTTAATTGCTCCAGCTTCACACTCTGCCGCCGGCGCGCCTCATTCGTTTGCTGCGCCATAAAGGCGAGCCCGAACTGGCGGATTAAGCCCTGAGCGAGGCGTACCTTCTGGTTGGAGGAGGACGTAAGGTAGCCGGTCAACAGCAGAAATCCGAGGCTTTCCTGCCGGTCGTTCAGGAGCGGGAAATAATAATCGGCAGCTTGCCGAATGCCAAGGTGGAACCCGCGTTCCTGCTCGGACACGTTGCGGACCGATTCCAGCATCCGCTTCTCCAGCAGAACGCGCCGAGCGGTGCCGTATAATTCGCTTTGACGCGAAGCGGGAAGGCTGGACGGATAGCCGATGGCGTAAATCGTTTCAAATAAAGGATTGCCCGCCGTATCGCTAGGATTATCGCTGTCGCTGTGGCCGCCTCGAGCTTCGTCCAAAGCCGCTTTATTGACGACGAGCATGGCGGCATCGAGCTGCAGCGTTTCGAGCAGGGCGGGCACGGAGGTGTTCAGGAACGCGTCCAAATGTGTAGCTCCGGTCAGCTTTTCCTGATATCCGGTAATGGCTTCCAGCTCGCGTTCGCGCTCGGACAGCTTCTCCAGCGTCGACTCTTGCTCTTCCTGCTGCGCGATGATTTCCTCGTTCTGCGTCTCCAGGCTCTCCGCCATGAAGCGGTACGTCTCCTCGCTGTGGCGCAGCGCCTTCTCGGCCCGGGCGGCGCGTCTGAAGATAATGACGGAGAGGATGACGGCAATAGCGTCGGCCGCGCCTCCGATCACAAGGATAATGCGCGCCAGACGTTTGGCGTTATGGGCCGATTGATGCGCGTCGAGGGCGATTTGATCGATTTCGTCCATCACCTTACCATGTGCGGCCCGAAACCGGTCCATATACGTCTTGCCGATCGATACGCTCTGTAGAGCGGTGTCTCTCCGGCCGTCTCTTATCAAATCAAGTTGCCCGGCGTAATAATCTTGCAGCTGCCGGATCGACGGAAGCGCCTCGACGGTCATCACAGTATCGAGACGATCGTATTGTTGTTGATAATCGGACAGCGCGCGGAGATCGAGCTCAAGTTGCGCCTTACCGGCATGATAAGGCTCCAAGAACTTGTCGTCGCCCGATATTTCGTACCCGCGCAAGCCCGTCTCCATATGAATGAAGTCGACCAGCAGATGTTCAGCCAGATTGTTCAGGGGAATGACTCCGCTGACGAGGTTCTCCAGCTTGGCTTCGGTATTGGCGGAGGCAATGAAGCTGGATACGCTGACCATCGTAACGAGGCAGACGATGATAGCCGAATAAACAATAGGCATCTTGGAGCGGAGTATATTCATTGCATAACCACCCCTGAGGTAAAATAAAAAGTCATCTCCCATTATTCGACAATTGTACAGCGAATTCCTCTCGGGTAGCGATTGCTTCATTTTGGAGCAACGCGCAGCTCCTGATTGCACGACGGCCGCCGCTGCTTTAGAATTAGTAATCATCATTGCATGTTATATTCTCTATCATAATTTGGTGAAATAAAATAACACATTCAGAGGGTGATGGAGGATGAAGAGTATGATCGACCCGGATCTGCGAGCAACGTTACCTCCTGCTGCCGAAACGTTTCCTTATTTCCAGCCGGTCTTGTCTTTACAGACGCAGCGCATTATCGGATATGAGGCGCTCGGGCGCCGGGTCAGTCCCGGCATAGTACGCAGCCTGGGCCCCTTTTTTCAGAACACGTCGTACAGTGAAGCCGAGCATTTGCGGATCGATCGGATTATTCGGTCGCGGGCTATCGGGCGCATGGCGAATGCGGATTCCGATGCCAAGCTGTTTATCAATCTTAAGCCGTCCTGGATCCATCGCATATACCGGGAGAAGCGAGAGCTGCCGACCTTGCAGATGATGAGGCGTCACGGGCTGGATCCTTCGCGCATCGTGATCGAAATTACGGAGGAGGATTTCACGGGCGGACTCGACGAGCTGTCGGAGATGATCGGGCAGTACCGCGAGGCCGGCTGTCTGATTGCAGTCGATGACATCGGCAGCGGTTACAGCAATTACGATCGGATCGCCAGTGTGAAGCCGCACATTCTGAAAATCGATTTAAAATTGTTGAAAAAAAGCGCCGTAGACCACGGATACAACGCCGTCTTGAACTCATTCTCCATTCTGGCCGCGCAAATGGGCGCTTCGCTGCTCGTGGAGGGGGTGGAAACGAAGGGAGATTTGAATCATGCCCTGCAGGTGGGGGCGCGCTACGTGCAAGGGTATCTGTTCTCGCAGGCTGAGGCGGACCTGCAGCAGGAAGATGCTTACGAAG
Source organism: Paenibacillus sp. EPM92 (assembly GCF_016586185.1). Lineage (NCBI taxonomy): Bacteria > Bacillati > Bacillota > Bacilli > Caryophanales > Paenibacillaceae > Paenibacillus > Paenibacillus sp. EPM92. The sequence goes on along the minus strand of NZ_BCPS01000020.1, from coordinate 24,270 downwards.
GGCTGCTTCGGGAGAGTATCGCCGTGTTTACGCATAGCGAGCTGGACCGCCAGCACCGCTTGTTCGCGGCAACGGAAAGGTTGAGCGGCCTGGTGCCGTCTTCCGTAGAAATCCGTTCATCGGCAGACGCCGATGCGCTGATCGGCAAGCTGCTGCCGCACGTCGGTGCGAACGTGGTCCGTATATACATCTGCAAGGAAGAGGGGTTTCAGGTGTCCTCGAACTTCTCGCGCGAAGCGGACGGGAGCTGGAGCCGAGATGTTCGTTATCAAGAATCCAACTGGATCTGGCGGCCGTACTTCATCCCTACCGTGCTGCAAATGAAACACCAACGGCAGGGATGTCTGTCACAGCCTTATACCGATCTTGACAGCTCTCTGACCATGCAGACCTATTCGTGTCCGCTGGGCGGAGCCTGTTATTTGTTTTTTGATTTGACGATTTAACTGGGCGCACCAGGCGAAGGTACAGTCCCGTGCCCGGTCGCTGCCATTTTAATCGACCCATTCGCTCCGCAAAGCGAACAGCTCCTTCAGATCATCCGTCGACAGCTCGGTAATCCACTGCTCGCCGGTGCCTACGATTTGCTGGCTTAACCCGAGCTTCTTGTCGATCATCTCGTCGATCCGCTCCTCCAGCGTGCCCAGCGTTACAAATTTGTGCACCTGCACGTGGCGGGTTTGGCCAATCCGGAACGCCCGGTCGGTCGCCTGATTCTCGACGGCGGGGTTCCACCACCGGTCAAAATGAAAGACGTGATTGGCTGCAGTCAAGTTCAGCCCCGTCCCGCCCGCCTTCAGCGAAAGCAGGAAGATTCCCGCGTCGTCCGGATGGTCCGCCTCGCTCTCTTGGAACGCCTCGATCATCCGATCACGGTCGGCTTTGGCGGTACCGCCGTGCAGGAACGGAATCGGCCGCCCGAATTCTTCCCCAAGCGCCTGCTGCAGCAAGTACCCCGTTTCGACAAACTGTGTAAAAAATCAAACATTTATCGCCTTCCTGCCTCAGCTCGTGCACCATCTCGATCAACCGCTCGACCTTGTTCGAACGGTGTCTCCATGACAAGCGGGCCGCTTTCCCCGATTCGATCAGCCCGGGATGGTTGCAAATTTGCTTCAGCTTCGTCAAGGCGGCCAAGATCAGCCCCCGGCGTTCCATGGCCGTCAGCTTGTCGAGCCGCTCGAACATGTCGCGGATGTAGTTCTCGTAAACGCTCGCTTGCTCCGTCGTCAACGATACGTACGACTTGTATTCGTATTTATCCGGCAGATCGAGCTGGATGGATGGATCCTTCTTGACCCTGCGCAGCAGGAACGGACGAATAAGCCGCTGCACTTTAGCGATCAGCTCGGCGTCCTGCGTCCGCTCGATGGCGTTCACGTACCGATGGGTGAATTCCCGAAGCGTGCCGAGATAACCGGGGTTCAAAAAGTCGAATATCGACCACAGCTCGGTCAACCGGTTCTCGATCGGCGTCCCGGTTAACGCGATCCGGTGCCGCCCTTGCAGCGTACGGATGGAGGACGCCTGCTTCGTGTAGGCGTTCTTGATGTTCTGGGCTTCATCCAGGCAAATCGATTCCCATTCGATGGCGGCAAGCTCCGTTTCATCCAGGTGTGACAAGGTATACGTCGTCAGCACGATGTCGCAATCCAGGCACGCCTCCATGAACGCGTCGCCCTTGGCGCGGTTCGGACCGTAGTGCAGGTGAACCCGCAGGTCCGGCGCAAAGCGCTGCAGCTCTTTCTGCCAATTCCCGAGCACCGAGGTAGGACAGATGAGCAGGGTGGGCGTCGTGGCCGCTGCCGGCGTATGGCCGTTCGCTTCGGCGGCGATGCGCTGCTCGCGCAGATGGAGCAGGTACGTGATCATTTGGATCGTTTTCCCGAGCCCCATATCGTCGGCCAGGCAGCCGCCAAGGCCGCATTGCCGCAGGAAGAGCAGCCAGGAGATGCCTTCGATCTGATAAGGCCGCAGCGTGCCGCGAAACGAAAGCGGCGGTTCTTGCAGCGGCGGGCGCTTCGTATGATTCAGCAGATCGACCAGCTCCTGCAGCTGCTCGTTGAGCTCCACTTCCATATTCAGCGAGCGATGAAAATCGAGGTCCTCTTCGCCTTCGGAGGACCCTAGCAGATGCAGTTCCAGCACGTCCCGCAGAGAGAGGCCCTGCTTCTTCTGCACCTGATTCATGACCTGCTGCAGCTGCGCCAGATGAACCGGGTCAAGCTGCACCCATTGCCCGTTAATTTGCACGAGCTTGCGGTTTTGAGCGAGCAGCTCGCGGAATTCGTCCTCGGTCAGTTCGAGATCCCCCAGCGCGATTTTCCAGTCGAACTGCATGAGCTGGTTCAACCCGAGCATCGATTGCGGGCCGCTGCCGACCGACGATTTGATCTTCGCCTTGAGGCGCGGACGCCATTTGCGAATCCGGTCCCACCAGGCCGGCAGGAAGACGGAATAACCGGCTTCCATCAAGCGCAGGCTGCCTTGTGACAGCAGCTCCCACGCCTCGTCCGGCGTCAGCGTGCTGCGCAGCGTCTGGCCTTCTGCGGCCAGCCACGGCACCATCCGCGTCCACTTGGACGCATCGCGCACGGCGCGGCCGATATGCGGCCGCCACGCCTCCGGCAGCGCGCTTGCCGCCGCATCGGTTGGCGGCCACGCAGCCGCCCGGGCGGGCTCGGCCGCTGCTGCGCTTGCGGACGCGCCGTCAGTCGCGCCTGCCGTCGCGGCGGTGTCTGCGGCTGCGCTTGCGGCCGTCCAGGTATGGATCGCGCTCGGCTCGAGCTCGATCACGTTCTCCTTGGCGCCGCGATCCTGCAGCACGACGCGCAGCGGCCAGTCGCCGCCCGCCTTGGCCGGCTCCTCAAGCTTCAGGCACGTGCGGAACGGCGTGCCGTCCGACTGCCAGCCGATGGACACGAGCCAGTCTTCTTCGTCCATCCAGACGTCGACGGACTCTTGGCCCCGCCGGAACAGCGGGAACGAACGTTCGAGGCGGTTGAGATGCTCGCGCATGACGCCGTCGGCTTCGATCCAGAGCGGAATGAGCCGTTCCATCCAATGCTGGGCGAGCGGAGAGGCCGCCCAAGCGGCGGCGTGTTCCGGCAGCTCGAGCTTCCAGCCGAGCTCGCCGCTCTTCCATTTGGCGAAATCCGGCATAAAGCGTCCGGCGCGGAGCGCGTCCTTGACATAAGGAGCGAGCTTGGACAGCTCCGACAGCTCGGGGGTAAACGTTAGCCGCTGGTGCTGCACCACAGCCGGCGCGGCCAAATAGTCGAGCGCCTCTAAGGCGGGCAGCAGCAGGCCTTCCATTTGGGCCGACTCCGTCACCTCGATGAAGGTACCGTAGAATGATGGCTCATGCCAGGCGAAGAGCCAATCCCGCAAGTCGTAAGCATCGTAGATGCCGCCGTTGTAACGCGTGCCCCAGATGAAGAAATCGTCCTGCTGCGCCCAACGTATATGTACGCGGATCTCGGTCGTGTCGGTCATGGGATCCATTTTCCTTTCCGCAGTTCTTCCTGCAGCGCCCGCAGCCGCGAGTATTTCACGGCCAGGCGATAAATATATTCCTCCCAGACCGCGGGTCGCTCCAGTTTTTTATAGAGGGCGTTCAATTTTTTCAGCAGCCTCATGGCGTTCTGGTAGGCCGTTCGATTTTTCTCTGCGATACAACGCTCGACCGCCTGATGATAAAGCGGCAGCACAAGCGCCGGATCGTGATTCTCCACCGTTTGCAGGTCGGGCGAGTACAAGTTGAGCGGCGATACCCGGTTGGCCAGCTGCAGGTCGATCCATGCCCGATAGCGCCCGGCTTTCATCAGATAGGTCGTGTAGAACGTGTAGGTTCGCGGCAGAAGCGCCACCATCACGTGCACCCACTCGGCGTCGTTCGTCTGCCGCTGCACGGCCTCGATCCAGTAGTGGCAAAACTGCCGCAAGTCCTCCTGCTGCGCCTTCTGCATGACAGGCAGGAGCCAGCGCAGCCAAGCGAGCATCCGCTCCCAGGCTTCCTCTTGATAACAAGCGTGCAGGTACATGAAGAAGTCGCGCGGTTCCCGGCGGACGAGCCGATCCATCCGTTCGCGCGCGGCCCCGTCTCCTTCTTCCATGAGGGTAAAATGAGCCTCCGCCAGCACCAGCGCATCTTTGCGGCGTGCCGGCAGATCGGAGGCGGTGAGCAGCTTCTGCAGCCGTGCCCGTTCCTCCCGCAGCCACTCGCGCTCATCGGCCATCCGCCACCAGAGGCCGCGATAGACCGTCGACCACGACAACGGCGAATCTTTGCCGGTCAGCGCGGCCTCGGCGATCATCGCAAGCGTCTCTTTCCAGTAGGCCGGATATTTCTTGGCGATCCCGGCGATGTCCATCTCCGGAATAAGCTGCTGCATGTCCTCGTGGCATTGGCGCGCTACGGCTTTACAGCCGGTCTCGATATAGTAGGAGAGATAGGATGTCTTGGTATCCATATAAAATTGCTCGATCTTCCGCATGATGAACACAATCAGATGAAGCGCGTACAGCTCCCGAAGCGGACGTTCCCAGGACTTCCCGTATGGCCTGAGCGATTCTTTCGCCGCGCTGTGAAACAACTCGATCGATTGCTGCTGGTTCAGCGAAAATCCGTAAAATTGCTGGTCGAAAAACCGCTGCCAGTACCCCGGCGGTTGGTCCGGAGTCGGCGGATCGAGCCGATCCTGCCGCTTCTCGGCGGCCCGGGCGTTCGTTTGCTGTTTGGATTGCTGCTGCCTTGTGCGAACGTGAATCGCCTGCTTCAATTGCTGCAGCAGCAGCTCCGGGCGGCCGTGAGGCGCGAACAGCGCAAAGACGACCGCGGCTATATGCTTGCAATGATCGCCATCCGAGCAGCTGCACTCGCTTTTGTCGATCGCCTCGAGGTTTAAAATCACTTCATGCGCCTTCGTCTCGCGCACCAGCGCATGAATTTCGATGCCGTGTTTAAGTTCCGCATCCTCGACGCGGCGCTTGTGGAAATCTTCCCAGCCGCCGTCGAGCCGCTCGACGGTAAAATGATCGCGCAGATACCGGGCCAACGCGTTTATTCGATTTTTCGGAATCTGCAGCTTGAGCATCTGTTGCCCTCCGCTCGTTTTGTCTATCCTTATAGTGTACCAGATTTTGCATGCAAATGCGCGGGGGCCGCCTTTTCTCGGGAAGGGCGCATTCGGTTCTCGCCCGTTGCGGCGATATCCGCTTTACAGGTACAATATGTACAAGGAGTCCGCGGAATCGTCTGCGGTTCGGCAAGGAAAGGATGAAGCGGCATGGGAGTTAAGTTCGGCAGAGAATACAAGGATATCATCACTGATTTTACGGATGCGCTGCAGTCGGCCTCCGGCTGTCACGATTTTCTCGAGATGTCGGCGGAGGATTGGGGAGAACTGGAGGCGGAGGAACGCGAGGCTTGCATGAAAACGCTTGCCGACGATTTGTTCTACGGTCTTGGCACGGAGGGTTCCATGCATGTCGGCAATTGTGTCGTCACTCACGATGCGAAGCGGCATATCATTCGCGTCGCTACCGGCGATTCGTTTACGCGTATTATTCATTTGGTGTGAGGGGGCGAAGGATGATGAAGCCGAAGCTTGCGGATGAGGCCTTTGTGAAAGCGCGGCTTGGCGAACTGCCCGGCTGGGGGCTGGAGGAGACGAAGTGGATCGTGAAGCGGTACCGGTTCCGGGCTTTCCTGGACGGGATCGCGTTCGTGCAGGAGGTGGCGCGGATCGCCGAGGAGGCGAATCATCATCCGCTGATCGCCATCGATTATAAAGTCGTCACGCTCAAGCTGACGACGTGGAGCGCCGGCGGTTTGACCGAGCTCGACCTGGAGTCGGCCGGTCGCTTCGATGCGGCATATGCGGCCGTACGCGGCGAGGCGCAAGAGGGAGAGTAGGGCGGCTGTTGCCTGCTCTTTTTTTATATGCTGCCCTTTCCATGAACGATGGATAATGGGCATAGGAACGCCGAATTTGCTCGGGCCGGAGCGGGGGCTCCGGGACTTTCGGGCCGAAGAGTGGGACAGCCGGGCAAGGGAGTGGAGACGGTGGAGCTGGAGCGCGCCGAGTCTGAGCTGATCCCTGTCTGTGCCGCCAAACACGTCCTCCGCCGCAAGCGGCGTTGGCAGAGCCTCCCCCTCATCCCCGGTCTAGAACGCGAGCGATCCGCTCGCGTACGGGCATCGGCAGCTCCCGGCTTAACGCCTGGCGCAGTCGATGAGGGCGGAGACGGCCCTCTTGAAGCCAATGCTGCTCGATGCGATCGGCCTTGGGGCTTTTGCCCGGAATCAGCAAGTAGACGACGAACCATTCCTCCAGAGGCGTAAGCGGAATGGGGGAGGAGACCTCGGGGAGGCTGATGCTGCGGTCATCCTCGTTCCTGCGCCAATCGAGGCGGTACGTGCCGCTCTCATGCCGGATGCCGAACAGCCCCATCACGTCGACTTCGGCGCCGCAGATCGTGTAGTGGTAAAAGTACGTCGTGCAGAACGGCTCCTTCGGCGCGAACGCCGCGAAGCTGCCCTGCTGCCGAAGCAGTTCATGCGCCCGCTCGGCATCGTTCGCGGCTACGAGCAGGTCAATGTCGTTCGGCCGCTCGTCCAAGCCGCAGACGGCCAGTAAGGAGGAGCCGCCGAGACCCCATTCGATGCGGTGTTCGTTCAGAACACCGGCGATCCGGTTTAACGCTTCCGTGTGCAAGATCAGCCCTCCCTTTCGTCAGCGTTCGTGCCAAACCATGCAGTAAAAGGCAGCCGGGCCGTTCGGCGTCATACGCTCATACGTGTCTGTAATTTCAAAACCGGCGCTTCGATAAGCGCGAATCGCCCGCTCGTTCCACGTGAGCACCTCCAGATCGATCTCGTGCTCCGGTTGAAGACGTCGCGCTTCTTCGGCGATCGCCCTGACGAATGCCGCCCCGTTGCCGCCGCCGCATCGGTCCGGATGCAAGCCCAGACCTAGACGCGTAACCCCGACGATGGGGAACAATTGAGCGAACCCGCACAGCTCTCCTTCCCGGTCCAGCACAGCGCGGTATTGTTCGTCGCGCAGCCGGAGGTCGGCGAACTCTTCCTGCAGCGAAACCATCAGCTCCCACGGCCGCCATTCGTAGATGTCGTAAGGGGCGGGATACCGCCAGGTGCAGATTTCGCGGCAATGTTCCGGCAGCAGGGGGGCGATCCGGTATAGGGGTTCAGACATGGCAAACAGCCGGCCTCCTTCGTACGAAACGGCGGTCTGCCGGTTTCCGCTATCGGCTTGTTCGGCCGCAAGATCGGCGCTTCGCAGCCCGTTCCGCTTTCGCCGGAGATCCGTTCCGTTGTATACTGATATCATACAGGAAATCATCCCTATAAAGGAAGTGATTGGCATGCAGCATGTGGTGAGCCAGGAGTGGTTGTTCGAACACGGTACAGACGATCAAGTGGTTATTGTGGATTGCCGATTCATATTGGGGAATCCGGAGGCCGGACGCAAAGCCTATGCGGCCGATCATATTCCCGGGGCCTTTTATTTGGATTTGGAGCAGGATTTATCGGGGCCGAAAGACGTACACGGCGGGCGGCATCCGCTGCCGGACCCGGATCAATTGGCAGTCAAGCTCGGCCAAATCGGGATCGACCGGAACACCCTCGTTATCGCTTACGACGATCAAGGAGGGGCGATGGCATCGCGGTTATGGTGGCTGCTCACCTACTTGGGGCATGACCGGGTGAGCCTGCTGGATGGCGGTTATACGCGGTGGAAGGAAGCGGGCTATCCGGTTACGGATGAGCCGCCGGTAGAGCATCCGACAGTATTCGAGCCGCAGCTTCGCCCGGAGCTGGTGCTGTCGATGGAGCAGGTGAAGGAGCGGATCGGACGTCCCGGCACCGTGCTGATCGATTCCCGCGAAAGCAGGCGGTATGAAGGAATCGAGGAAACGATCGATCCGGTGGCCGGCCATATTCCGGGCGCGAAGCAGCGCTTCTGGAAAGACAGCCTGGACTCCGCCGGACTGTGGAAGTCGGAGGCTGAGCAGGCGGAACGTTTCAGTGACCTGCGCGAAGCGCAGGAAGTGGTTGTGTACTGCGGCTCCGGCGTAACGGCGTGCCCGAACATCATTGCGCTGCAGCAGGCGGGCATCAAGAATGTGAAGCTGTACGCGGGCAGCTGGAGCGATTGGTGCTCGTACCCGGACAATCCGGTTGCGACGGGGAGAGAGTAGGAACGGAGAGGCCGCGCTGGATGCGGATTTGGGGGCTGTGACAGGTGGTGAACGAGTGACCTGTTGCGGCCCTTTTTGGAGCTTTCCGTTCAACAGCTTGCAAACAAGAACCCGAAGAAAGCAGTTGCAAGAACCCCGGAGCCAGCCACAGCAGGGCGGTCGAGTCAGGTGGCTGTTGAATGAGTGGAAAGATCAAAAGCATGATCCAGCCACAATCCCGGTAGGATGGTGCAAGGTGATAGCAGCGGGAGTCAGTCGCAGGCGTGCTGCTGTTAACATACAAATCGCTCCTCTCAAAATGGGTGCAAAAAAGCCGCCAAAGCTGAACTGGTCAAGTCTTTGTAGACAGAGATATTAAAGCCGCTAAGCGCACTCATTCCTGTAGGAATGGGTGCGTTGTTTTTTAATCTAGATTGAGGCCTTTCGTTATTGTGAAAGAGCGCATGAACATACACAGCCTCCCGTAGTTCCTCTGGACTCCTAGGGCGGTAGTCTACGTACAGCTCATTCTTAAACCAACCAAAGAAGCTTTCGACGGGGGCATTATCTAAAGGAGTCCCTTTACGAGACATACTCTGTGTAATTCCATGTTGCTCGAGCAAGCGCCCGTAGGCTATAAAAGTGTATTGATTTCCTTGGTATGATTGCGTCAGGGGCCAAATCGCTCTTTTTGGTGGAAAGCAGTCTTTGGAGTGGACGTATGACAAGCTCAAGATCGTTCCTGTCGCTGACTTCAAGTTCCAAAATCTCATTGTTGTAGAGATCAAGGAAGACAGACAAGTATTGAACGGTACCGCGACTATACAAGTATGTAACATCGGTAACGATCTTTTCCATGGGGCGTGTAGCAGTAAAGTTCCGATTCAGGACATTACCGACGGAATGATGCTCCGTTCCTACTCTGTGGTTTTGCTTTTTTCGAAGCCTTGCCTGAATTCCTAGCCGCTGCATGGCCTTGAGTACACGTTATTTACTTGTCCACCAGCCATCCTTGCGAAGTCGATCCGTGACACGCCTGTAGCCAAAGCTTGGTCGGATGGAGTGAACCGCCTCGATTCTTTTCATAAGCGACTGCTCCTCCACCTGCCAACGATTTGGTTTTCCCCTTCGAGCAAGCCACTTGTAATAACCCGACTTGGAGACACACGCCATGTTACAAAGCATGTTTATGCTCAATTCGGAGGACAGTTCCCGGATGGATTCATACGCAATTCTTGTGATGACTTGAACTGGAACTAGACATCCCCCCTTAGATAATTTTGGAGCTTTTTTAATTGTGCGATCTCCAATTTTAGTTTCGCGTTCTCGTACTGTAATCGTTCCATCTCGGAAGTGAAGGTCGTTTTAGGTCTGCCAATAGCAGGCGTTCCCTTGGGTCTGCCCTTCGCTTTAGGCTGTAAGCCGCTCGCACCATGCTCGATATAGATTGTCCTCCAATTACGGATAAGCCTTGGTTCTAATTGGTGCTGGACAGCCAGTATTTCTATGGATATGCCTTCTTTAAGATGCTGCTCCACAAGGCTTACTTTAAACTCCTGCGAATGTTTACGATGGATGGATCCTTTTTTGGACATGAAAAAACAACCCCCTATGTAGACTTTTTCGGCTTTTTAATGCCATGTCTACGTAGAGGGTAGCAGTTCAAGCTAGGCGGCTGTTAATTCTGTGCATTTATAATAATTATAAATTTGGGTAATCCAAGCGGACAAGGTAATCTACGTATTGTTTGAAGAAAGGTACTAAGCTATACGGGTGGGAGAATGGATGATGTCTTTGTAAGAAGGAAGGTCTGAATTATGGCAACAACAGCATTGTTATTGAAAATCGTTGGAGCAATTATTCAAGTGAGCAGCATTGTCTATACGATCACTGCAATATCGAAAAAGAGGGGAAAACATATCTGGATCGGCGTTGCTTTGTTCATTGTCACATGTCTGTTATTGACTCAGGCTACGCACATGGAAGACCGTATTCGCGGAGGATACGGATACTGAAGTTACCGAAAGAAACATCGCGGCGGAGAGGATGAACCTGTTCTTTCCGCTTTTGTCTGCATTTAAGGACTTAGCCGGGAGGCAGGATATACATTGGATAAGCTCATCGAATTGTTTTTAGGGGAAGCATTAAAAGCGGGATTGCATAAGTTGTTCGGTCATAAGCCTGAGCGGCCCAAGGATACTGCCGGAAGTATCGGATGTCTGATCATTATCTTGATGATTGCTCTCTATCCTATCGGTATCTATTGGCTGAAGCCACGGCTGGAGGTCGGATCGTTTTGGTAAGAACACATCTATACATGGCCGCTGTACATCATTGGCTTATGGATCGGATACCACCTTCTTAGGTTTGTTCTCTACTGTCTAAAGGAAATTCCGTTCCTCACTATAATGCTTGCCGGAATCATCTTGTTCGGATGGTATGCACATAAAAGAGGATGGTTGTAGATAGTTGTAGATGATTCTGAATGTTAGCTGCCAGTTCTTTGATTCGGCTTGTTATATTCATGCTACGTTACAATTCTTCTATTTTTTAACGATATATAGAATATTGACTTGCCAGTATAAGGGCATCATCAGTATAAAGCAGGGGTTCCCGACTGATTTATCGGGAATTATGCCAGTATTAAATGGTACCGAGCCGGAGAACGGACATTTAATTAAATTCACTCCCAATTCACGTTACATTTTGAAATTGCATTCTATAATATAACTACGAAGCCAACCTGAGTATATCAGGCTGGCTTGTCTTGAAAAGGGACTTATAATAATGCAATTCCAATCTTCAGCAAGGTATCAATGTCATTACTCGTAACTTCTTTGTTCTCCAGATTAACTGACTTATATTCAGTGCTAACATGGTTAACCCCAAAAAGAAATTTCAATTTTTCGCAAAACTCGCTTTCTCTATTTGCAATGACGACCAGAACAGTATTGTCGCTTCTTAATCCAACGACCATTAAGTCATTCTCTTGAGCGAAAATAATAGCATTAGATTCAGTATAGTATAAGCGGTGTTCTGTTCTGTAAGGGTCATATTCCCTCGCATCATACCAAGTTAAACTTCCTGTATCCTGAATCATTTTTCCCTGTTTGTCTACATAAATGAATCTCGCATTAAAATACTGTCTTTTTAACCCGAAGATATTTTTAAAACTCTAACCCCATGAAACTCATGCTGATTGCTATTCCACTTATTGATTTCAACGGAATTTAGTATTTTTGCGGCAACACCTTTGAAATACAGAGATAAAAAGTCCATTTAATAGCCCCCTTGCTAACCGATAGTAATCTGGTTTTGTTTTTCGTATAACTCTATCTGCCAGCCAGTTTTTCTTGGAAGTGTGCTTATTATATATATTCGGTTCAAAATTCCAGAATTTTGATACTGAACAAGGTGAAAAGTCATGTTTATCCTGTTGCAAGAAGGTCTTAAGACCTGCGTTCAAAATATAGTTTGCGAAAATGTGTTCGTTTATGATATTCTTATGTCAAAAACGTTCCCCCTGGGAATATTTTTGACAGGGAGGCCTATTAAATTATGAAAACATTCAAGGATACGGAATTTGCTTACATAAGAGAGAAGACAGGATTCTCAGTAAAGGAAGTTTCTGAATTACTCGGAAAAAGTGAACGAACAATTTATCGCTGGGAGAAGGGTGAGTCACTGCCTGATGAAAATCTGCTTAGAGAACTAAAAAGCATCTATAATGTACGTTCAGGACGTCAGCCGGATAATGATTTCAACTTCAGATTTATTGATCTGTTTGCAGGTATTGGCGGTTTGCGAAAGGCTTTTGAATCAATCGGTGGCAAGTGTGTATTTACCAGTGAGTGGGACTTGGCATGCAGAAAAACCTATCAAGCCAACTACAACTGCGATCATCCGATAAATGGTGATATTCGCGATGTTGACCTGGACAACATGCCCCAATATGACGTGCTCGTTGCAGGGTTCCCGTGTCAACCTTTCTCCATTGCCGGAGTGTCAAAGAAAAAGTCTTTGGGTCGTCCTCACGGGTTTCATGATGCTACACAGGGTACGCTTTTTTTTGACGTAGCACAAATGATAGAACGCCACAGACCCAAGGCATTTCTGCTTGAGAATGTAAAGAATCTGGTTAGCCATGACAAGGGTAATACCTTCAAGGTAATCATGGCTACATTAAAAGAAGAACTTGGATATCATGTAGACTTTCGGGTGATCGATGCGAAACATTTTGTTCCCCAGCATCGGGAACGTATCTTTATTGTAGGATTTCGGGATGATGTCGGGTTTGCTTTTGATAACATGAAGCTCCCTCAATCGGGGCCAAAACTCGGCTCGATTTTGCATAAGGAAAACGGATCAGAGGCACCTGAATCTCCGTATACTGAAGCTCCTGAAGGCAGGGTTGCTGACAAGTATACGCTGAGTGACAGGCTGTGGGAATATCTTCAGAACTATGCGGAGAAGCACAGAGCAAAAGGAAATGGCTTTGGATATGGATTATTCGGTCCAGATGACGTAGCCCGCACCCTGTCTGCACGTTATTACAAGGACGGTTCGGAAATACTGATCAGACAGGAAGGCAAGAATCCGCGGCGGTTAACTCCCCGCGAATGTGCAAGGTTGATGGGATTTGACAAACCGGGTCATAAACCATTTGTAATCCCTGTTTCGGACACACAGTCATACAAGCAATTCGGCAACTCTGTTGCAGTGCCCGTTGTTGAGGCTGTGGCTTCGCATATGCTTCCGTACATCTTTAAAGCAATGAGAACAACCAAGGATGCAGATCAGGTTCAAATGCTTTTTGAAAAGGTCGAAGCATATGTCTGACATCGTTTCACCTGAAACCAGAAGCCGGATGATGGCCGGGATCAAGAGTAAGGATACGAAGCCGGAAATGATTCTGAGAAAAGGACTTCACAAGCTGGGATTCAGATATCGACTTCATGACCGAAGCTTGCCGGGGAAGCCAGACATGGTCTTTCCCCGGTACAAGGCGGTCATTTTTGCTAACGGCTGTTTCTGGCACGGCCATTCCTGTCATCTGTTCAAGTGGCCATCATCAAATGAGGAGTTCTGGCACAACAAGATCAAACGAAACATGGAAGTGGACAGGGAGAACTTGGCTCGGCTTCGGGAGATGGGCTGGAGAGTCGGAATTGTATGGGAATGTTCATTAAAAGGAAAATACTGCATCAATAGCGAAGAAGTAATAGAACTATGTGCCCAGTGGTTGCAGACGACGGATATGACATCTATAGAGATTGGTGGGCAATGCTGACAAACCATGATTTGTGAGGGTGTTATCGAATGAAGAGAGGCTTTCTTTCGCAATATTTTGAAGGGGTGGCAATAAAGCGGCTCACTGCCGTAGAGGCCAATCGTTCCAAATCCAACCAGCATGAGTTCAACGGTGTCAGGCTTTTGAGGAATCTGTTGGGTGATGGGGAAAGAACGAGCACGGCCCGATTTTTGTGGTTATCCGGTGAAAACGAGGGTATTACTTCTGAAGGAAGAGTAACATGGTACGATTCAAGAAAGAGGCAAACACATCGATCTGCCGAGTACAGGCTTTATTTTAATAGCAACCCTGTAATGGATGTGGCCAAAGAAGGCGACCTTCTTATTGTTGCTAAAAGACCCGATGACGAGATTTATATAATTGTAGTACCTGAAGAGAGCACATTCGAGAATCAATTGTTGTGGCTATTCGACGTTCAATTGATAGACAAACAATTCACGTATCAATCCTTTGAAGAGGATAATGACCCAGAAGTTGATTTTGTTGTTCGCTATATCTTAGAGGAACTGGGTATTGAAGTTTCAGACCCGGATGGTAGTTATCTGGACAGTATAATTGAACCGTTCATAGATTCAGGGTTCCCAAGCACATCAGTATTCTCGACGCTGGCTCGAAAGACGCTCAAGGATGTCTCCCCGATTGAGGAGCCAGATCAAACATTATTAAAGTGGATTGAACAGGAAGAAAAGCTTTTTAAGCGTCTTGAACGGCATATGGTCGCAAGGCGGCTCGAAGCCGGATTTCGGGATGATGGTACTACTGATGTTGAGGGCTTTATCCAATTTTCCCTCAGTGTTCATAACCGGAGAAAATCCCGGGTTGGTTATGCACTTGAAAACCACTTGGAGGAGATTTTCAAGGCCCATAATCTCACTTACTCACGAACACAGGTGACGGAATATAAATCCAAGCCGGATTTCTTGTTCCCGCATATAGATTACTACCGCGACCTGACGTTTCCCGAGTCCAGATTAACCATGCTGGGAGTCAAGTCAACATGTAAAGACAGATGGCGTCAGGTTCTGGCTGAAGCTCATCGGATTCAAAACAAGCATCTCTTTACGCTCGAACCCGGCATCAGCGAAAACCAGACAGACGAGATGCAGGCCAATCACTTGCAACTGGTGTTGCCGAAGCGTTTACACGACACATATAAACCTCGTCAGCAAAGCTGGCTGATGGATTTGAGCTCGTTTATACAATTGGCGAAGGAACGGCAATAATAAATTAAAAGTGGGTACTCAACATGAAGTTAGTTTGAGTACCCACTTTCTGTTTGTATTGAGTTTGAATTAGAACTCATAGAGAATTTTACTGACGTTGACTTGTTTCATAATTTTAATGTCGAATACTTTTGGATCAAAAACAACAATATTGTACCCGTCATCATTCACAGAACTACTGTACTTAATCCCGGCGATCCCTTTATTTTTAATATACTCAGCAATAATTTGAGTAAGGAGATAATCTGACTCAGAAGTATTTGGATTAATTGGTTTTGAAAATTCGTTATCAAGCGTTGTTCTATAGTCCATATCGGAGTTTTCAAGTTTTTCATTTCTGCGTGTGAAATCAAGCAAGGTCAGCTCTGTTTTAGCCTTGCATTCGGCTATTGTCACAATAGTTTGCCATGGCCTGACCTCCGCCACTGCTGTTTTAATCTCACTGGCCGCGTACAGATAAGAGAAGCCTTTAGGATGAAACCTGCCGAAGTGATTTTTTTCTTTTGGAGCGGCATGCAAATCTTTAACCTCTTTGTAATCTCCGACCCTAGCCCTATAAAAGCAATCCTCCTGATTTATAGTCGCTGTGTATAGGCCATCAATATATTTGAAAATTTCCAGTTCCGGATTAATGAAGAAACGTTTATTATTCAGAGTATCTTGGAGCTTATCAAGCTGGCTTGAAAATCCTGTAGGTGTCGTTACATAAATGCTTCCTGCTGTATCGGAATTCATTTGTTGTTGCCTCCCAAGTTTAAATGATTTTACAGATTACTTGTGATAAGGATGGTTATTAATTATTCGATAGGCCCGATAAATCTGCTCAAACACAATTAAGGTTTGTAGTCCAAAATCCATCTCCATTTGGCTGAAAGTAAGAGATTCATTACATTTTGGTCGGGTTGCACCGATAAGAACAGAAACATCAGACAACCCTGAGGACGCCCAATGATCTATTGTTGATGCAAGTTCTTCAGAAGTAATAGTTTCTCCAGCGATGGAGACAAAGATCACCTAGGAACTTGGATTGAGTTTCTTTTGAAGTTGATCTTCTTTCTTCAAATAAATCAGTTCAATATTGCAGTATCGGCTCAACCGTTTCTCATATTCTTTAATAGCTTCGAGATAAAACTTTTCCAATTTCTCACCAATGGCGTACACTTTGATTTTCATTGGTATACCTCAATATTCAAGATAAAAGCAATAAAAGAGTGAGCCAGCTTTTGACTGGCTCTCAATATTTTAAAGTATATCATGGGAGACAAGACAATGAAAAATTGAAACAAAAGATACCGTCTAACTACCTCGGCTTTGCTTGTTACTCTGAAGATACAACGGATTCATCAGAGTTTACCCTATCAATAGATACGGTGAACCGTATCATAAGTAACGGCTAAAGACCCCCTCGATAAAGAGGCCACTGAAAAAGTCCATCTTTTAGAAAAGGGTACAGACCTTCAAGAAAATTGAAGAGGCTGTGCCTTTTTTGCCGTATAATGGAGTCATCACGAAAAGCAGGTGAGTGCGGATGATTCGACAACAACAAACTTTAGTTCTGAGTCCTTATGCGGCGCTGTATGACATTGTCGTGCCGAAGAACAATATGCTCCGTCAAATAACGATCTGGTGGATTTCACCTTCATATACGAGGAACTGGAAGCAAAATATTGTTTGAACAATGGACGGAACGCAATTGACCCAGTTCGCATGTTTAAGTATTTGTTGCTGAAGGCCATTTTTGAGCTATCTGACGTAGATATTGTCGAGCGTTCTAAGTACGACTTGTCGTTTAAATATTTCCTCGGCATGGCGCCGGAAGATCCGGTAATCGATCCGAGTTCCCTGACGAAATTCCGTAAGCTTCGGTTAAAGGACATTAGCCTATTGGACATGCTTATTGGCAAGACGGTGGAACTCGCCATCGAAAAGAACATCTTGAAGAGCACATCCATTATTGTGGATGCCACGCATACGAAAGCACGTTACAACCAGAAGTCGCCGCGAGAGATCCTGCAAGATCAAGCGCGTAAACTGCGGAAAGCCGTTTACTCCATAAACGAAACGGTCAAAGCTACAATGCCGGCAAAGAACACAAACGACACGCTCGAGGACGAGATCACGTATTGCCAGAAGCTCATCGCATTCATCGAGACGGAGTCCGGAATCGCACAAGTGCCGAAAGTATTGGAGCCGCTTAACCTGCTGAAGGAAACGGTCGAGGATGACGTCGAGCAGCTTCGTTTAACGTCCGATCCGGATGCACAACTAGGACACAAAAGTGCAGACTCTGCCTTCTTTGGATACAAGACGCATCTGGCCATGACCGAGGAACGTATCATAACGGCAGCCGTGATCACCACAGGTGAGAAAAATGACGGCAAGCAATTGCAGACTCTAATCGAGAAAAGCCAGGCGGCCGGCATGCAAGTCCAAACAGTCATCGGCGATACCGCCTATTCCGAAAAAGATAATCTCGCATACGCGAAAAAGAATGAAATTGAGCTTGTAGCGAAACTCAACCCACTCATTACGCAAGGCAACCGGAAGAAAGAAGACGAATTTCTATTCAACAAGGATGCAGGCATGTACGTGTGTAAGGCGGGTCATATGGCTATCCGAAAAGCCCGTCAGGGAAAGAAGGGCGAAGGTAAGAACCAGCAAGATACCTACTATTTTGATGTAGAGAAATGCAAGCATTGCCCGCTTAAAGAAGGCTGCTACAAAGAGGGAGCCAAAACCAGGACCTACTCCGTGACCATTAAATCCGAAGAACACTCGGAACAAATGTTATTCCAGGAAACGGAGTATTTCAAGGCAAAATCCAAGGAACGGTACAAAATTGAAGCGAAGAACAGTGAACTCAAACATGGACACGGGTATGATGTCGCCACATCCTCGGGTCTGCTTGGAATGCAGTTGCAAGGTGCGATGGCCATATTTGCCGTGAACCTAAAACGAATATTGAAGATAGCTGAGTAAAGATAAAGGGGAACATAATCGAATAACTTTTTGATTGGATCTTTCCGGCCATTTGAAAAAAACACAAGTTCTTCAGTGGCCTCTCGATAAAGGGGGTCGTTGTGCTTGGATGGCATTTAGGAATTGAATCAGAATGAGTTGATGCGCAGCAAAATTCTTCCGCGGCCATGTCTTGCTTCGCTTTTCTCTAGTGGTTTGTTAGTTTGGCTTAGCGGGAATATGGAATCGATCTCTGCTTTGATCGTACCGTCTGCAATCAATTGTGCTATTGTCTGCAGATTCTCGTAAGTTGGGAACTTGGTGTTGAATTTAGCTGTAATGCCATGCTTTTGAGCGTTCTCTTGGGACGGAGGCTGCGTCAAAGAAACGAGAATCCCGCCTTGTTTCAGAACGGCCCATGACCTGTTCTCGGTATCTCCTCCAACGGAATTGACGACCAGATCTACTTCTTTGACGACATCTTCGAAAGCCGTTGTGGTATAATCGATGACTTGATCCGCTCCCAAAGACTTGACGAAATCCAGGTTAGCGGTTGAAGCAGTACCAATTACATTGGCTCCCTTCCATTTGGCCAACTGAACGGCGAATTGTCCCACGCCGCCAGCGGCGGCATGAATGAGGACAGTTTGACCGGCTTCCAGCTCTCCTTCGGTAAACAAGGCTTTCCACGCTGTATCCGCGCCGGCCCTGATCGAGGCTGCATCCTCGAAAGACAGACCGTCCGGCATTTTCACCAGTTCATTCACCGGTGCAATGCCATACTCCGCATAGGCTCCATTTACGATTCCGAAGACGCGAGCGCCAACAGTAAATTCAGTCACTCCCGGGCCTGCCGATTCGACAATTCCGAATGCGTAAAACCCTGGAATGTAGGGAATTGACTTTGGGAATACGTCCTGCATCCATCCGTTGCGAATTTTCCAGTCAAGAGGGATGACAGCTGCATAATGGATTTTGACAAGAACTTCTCTTGCCAATGGGTTAGGGCGGTCGACTTCTTCGAGTTTCAATACATCCGGACCGCCATATTCATGAACAACAATTGCTTGCATCCTAGATTCGGACACCTTATTCGCCTCCATCATATTTCATCGTCTCGTGCGTTACTTTGTTCAACAACTCTATCAGCAACGTTTTTTCGTGTTGTGTGAGGGCATTCGACGTAATGCTCTCCAGCTTGTTCCAGGCGTCTAACACGCGGGACTCTAGTTCGCGTCCGTCTTCGGGTGAGCGGCTGCGAGCGACCAAACCCGTGTCTTCCAGTCGCTTAACCGATTTGGCGATAGTCGAGTGATCCAGACGCAAGTTTTGGGAGAGACGGTTCTGTGACTGCCGATCCTGCTTCCACAGTTGCATAAGTATGAGTTCTTGCCCAGGGAATAGGTCTATCTCACGAAGCAACTGTGCCGCCAATGCGCGGTGCGAACGCGCAAGAGCGAAAATTGAAAAGCTAAGTGGGAATTGTTTTTGGGTTGCGTTATGGTCGTCCTCGTGAATTTCGGTACCTGAAGTGCTGTTCACTCGCTCCATGTCATAACCTCGGCTTTATGTGTTTTTATTACCGAATATAGCGTAATCCGTGTAACCTCTGCTATCTCCTCCAAAGATCAAATCAAATGAAAGATTTTCGCCCCGCCCGAAAAACTTATGACGGAGGGCGGGCCGGGAGGAGCGGCGGAGCTCATATGCCCATCGCCAGTCAGGCATTGTAGGAGTCGGGATTGTCATTCAAGGCTATTACAATATAAGAACGGATGCCGTGGATTACAGCGCAAACTTGCAGGAATGGATTGATTTTCCGTTACTGAGTGAGCTTACGAAACAGATTCCTGATATTCCGATTTATATTAACCCTGCGCCATATGCCGGAGCTTTGGGAGAAGTTCATTTCGGACGTTCCAAATCGGTGGACCATTTGGTTTACGTGACCAGCTCGTGGGGCTTGTCCGTTGGCGTATACAACAATGGAGAGCTGTTTACTGGAACGACTGGCACCGCGGGAAGACTAGGACATTCCACCATCCATATGAACGGTAAAAAGTGCTCCTGCGGCAGCAGAGGATGTTGGGAAATGTATGCTTCTATTAAAGCGCTATACGACTTGCTGGAATCAACCCCCCAGCAGTTGTCTTTCACTGAAATTGTTGATTCCCTCCATGCCGGGGATTCCAAAGTAACGAGCGCCGTCCACGAGCTTGGCCATTATCAAGGCATCGGTCTAGCCAATGTCATCAATGCTTATAATCCAAGGGTGATCTGTATCGGTGGACTTCTTGCTCTGCTTGGTCCTAAGCTTATCAACTCGATATGGAATACGCTGAATGAAATGATTCCAGAGCGTTTTTTGAGAAATGTGGAAATTTACTGCTCGGATTTGGGGGAGCTCGGAGTTGCCCACGGTGGAGTTTCGATGGTGATTGGCCAGCTTTCGAATACGATTATCCATTATTCCTTACTGGAGTAATATCGTTGTCCTTTAGAAAGAATTCTGGGCTATTTAATGAATGTAAGGGTTGTGGCAGGTCGCCGGCGGGCGCCCTGTCACAACCCTCTTTGTTTTGCAGCAGCATTGCCCCAATTGCACAATTCCAGTTTTAGCGCTCCGTTCAGGAGCTTTTGAGATTCGTCAACAGGCAAGGTACTACACAAAGTTAGTACTCCCCGAAGGCCGGATTCCTTTTTATAATCAATTCATGGAAAGGTTACGAATAAAAGGAGGGCCGTCATGACGCCGGGGGCTGCCATTGCTTATTTGCTGCTCAGCTACGGCCTGGGCGGCGTGTTAACGGGATATTGGATCGCACGTCTGAAGGACGGAGGCGATTTGCGGTCGCTCGGCAGCGGGAATCCGGGCGCGCGAAATGCCGGTCGCATTTACGGGAAGGGGGCCTTTATCGCCACCTTCGCCGGAGATGCGCTCAAGGGAGCGTGGGTGGTCGGCTGCGCGAAGTGGATCGAACCGTCAAGCGTGTTCATCCTTGCGGCGCTGCTGGCCGTGGTGCTTGGGCATATGTACCCGGTGTGGTTGTCCTTTCGCGGAGGGAAGGGGATGTCGGTCTTTTGCGGAGGGGCCGTGCTGCTTGATTGGAGAATTTGGCTCGTGATGCTTGCAGTGGCGGCCGTGCTGGTCGTTGTCCTGCGTTCCTGGACGCCAGCCGGTCTTATTGGAGTAAGCGCGTTTCCTTTATTATGGCTGCTCTTCCACTGGGAGACGGGACCGATGCTGCTCGGAGCGGCGGTTGCGGCAGTCATCGTGAACGCCCATCGGGACAATGTGAGACAACTATGGATGAAACGGAGCTGATCCGGATGCCGATCCTTTATAAAATCGCGGAAACGGAACGAGAGCGGGAGCTTGTCGCTCATCTCAACTATAGAACGTTCGTGGAAGAAATTCCGCAGCATGAAGCCAACGAGGCGCGACGATTAATCGACAGATACGATGCAGAGAATACGTATCTTCTCGCAATGGACGGAGAACGGTTGGCCGGGATGCTGGCGGTGCGGGACCGGAGACCCTTCTCGATGGATGCGAAAATCGAGCGGTTCGAACGGTTTTTGCCCGTTCAGCCGAAGCGGATGGTCGAGATCCGGCTGTTGGCCGTCGACCCGGCATATCGACGCAGCCGGGTGTTGTTCGGCCTGATCCGCTTCTTAGACCGCTACTTGGAGCGGGGGGACTACGATATGGGCATCATCTCGGGAACGACCCGCGAGCTGCACTTGTACCGGCATCTCGGCTTCCTGCCGTTCGCCGAGCTGGTAGGGCGGGAGGGCGCTTGGTACCAGCCTATGTATTTGACCAGGGCGTCCTATGAGGCGTCGCGGGCTTACAGGTATATGAAGCGGGACGTCCAGTTTCTGGCCGGTCCCGTCGAGGTGGCGCCGGAGGTAGAGCGGGCGATGCAGGCCAGGCCGTTGTCTCACCGCTCGCAGGCGTTCATGCGTATGCACGGGGAGGTGCGCCGCAAGCTGTGCGCCATGTCGAACGCCGCATCCGTGCACCTGATGCTCGGCAGCGGGACGCTGGCGAACGATGCGGTCGCCGGGCAGCTGAAGCGGTACGGCGGCCGCGGGCTGGTGCTCGTCAACGGCGAATTCGGCCGGCGTCTCACCGTGCATGCGCGCCGGTGGGCGCTGCCGTTCGATACGCTGGAGAGCGAGTATGGACAGCCGCTTCATTATGAAGGCGTGCGCGCTGCGGCGGCTGGCGGGAAGTACGCGTGGCTGTGGGCGGTGCACGGCGAAACATCGACCGGCGTGTTGAATGACTTAGCGCAGCTGAAGCAGGTTTGCCGGGAGTACGGAATGCGTCTGGCGGTGGACGGCGTCAGCAGCCTGGGCGCGGTGCCGACCGACTTGTCGGGTGTGAGCTGGGCCAGCGGAGTGAGCGGGAAAGCGCTGGGTGCTTATACGGGACTATGTTTTGTTTTCCAGGGGGATGAACCGCGGGTCTCCGGCGATGCCCAGGATCTGCTGCCTGTGTATATGGATGTGGCCGCGTACGAGCAGAGCGCAGGCATCCCGTTCTCACAGTCATCGAACCTGCTGGCCGCGCTGGACGCAGCGCTCCGCGCCTTCGAAACGGACGCGCCTTATGCGCATACGGCAAGTCGGTACCGCTTGATCCGTTCCGCCGTCGAGGAGATGGGGTTACGTGTGCTCACCCCGAGGGAGCATCAGGCGCCCTACATTCTGACGATAGCGCTGCCCAAGGAGTTGTCGTCCAGGGAGCTCGGGCAGCGGATGCTCGATCAAGGCTTCGCGCTGCAGTTCGAAAGCGGCTATCTGTTGGAGCGTAATTGGCTGCAGATCGCTTCGCTCGGCCATTTGAAGGAGAAGGACATCGTACGGATGCTGGACGTGCTGCGCCTATTCGTTGAGACGATGGGCAAGCGCCGGCAGCTGCCGCTTACGAAGGAAGCCGGGCCGCAGGCCGTAGCGGCGAACCGATAACGCAGGTACAAGCTCTCCGCAGCTCAGCTCGAGCGGCCGGGGGGCTTTTCCTGTTAGGGAACCGCGGTTGCAGCATGTTCTACTGTAACTTTTATACAACAGAAAGCGTTAATTGATTAAAGTAGAAGTTATGCCTTTCGTCGATCGAAAGTAGGTGCCGATTTGAAGAGGAGGAACAGCTTCTTATTGTGGCTGCTCGCCGTTCTGGCAACCGCCTGCGTATGGGTGGGCAATTATGGGTACTATTTGGCGCATAAGCTGCCGGATATCGTTTTTTTGAACCATTATTATGCGTTCACGCCTTCTCCAGGGCGGCCTATGGACTTATACTACGTCACGCATCGCGCTTCGCGCAGGCAATTGGTGACCGTGCAAATCTCGGAACAAGTCCATTGGTATGTTCGCGGCACATCGACCTACGGGGATTACGGACCTTACCGGCTGCATAAGGCCAGTCTCGAGCTCATCCCGCAGGAAGGCCAACTGCCGACCGAAGCGCTTGGAACGTTCCGTGAATTTCGCGTCTGGTATAGCGACGGACCGAGTGAAACGGTGCCGATCGGGGAAATTACATTTACGCCTGCCGAGGATCTTCAAGGTCTCCCGCTCGAAACGGTGCAGGCGTCCTCCAGCAGCACGGGCGAGCATCACCATACGCTCGCAGCGAAGCAGGATGTGCGGCTGCAGTCCGTGGCCTTCAGCTTACATTCGAGAATCGCCGACGCATTTGACATGTCGGTGCATCGGACGATGCACGAAGAGGTAACGGTTCCGTTTGAGCTGAAGACCGGGGAGACGGTTACCATTGACGGATGGTTCCGCTTCGAGCCGAATGATCCCCGGCGGATGGAGGCGTATATGCCTGAGATGAGGTTGGGGCTGGAACCCGCGGAAGGCTCGGCATCATCCGGCATCCGTTACTGGACGCAGACGTTCTACAAGGCGCCTGAACCCGATAAGCAGGGGATCCGCCGTCTGATCGAAGACCGGAAGGGGGCTGAGCGTCTTGGCGAATAGCTTTCGCAAGCTGTCATGGGGATTGCTGCTTGTGCTGCTGGATATCCGCATCGCCTACTTCGATGTATGGCCCGATGTGATCGGGTATGGAATGATGTACTTCGCCTTGCAGCGGTTGGGCGCGGTGCGCCCCGCTTATGGCAAAGCCGCCGGTTGGGCCGCTGCGATGGCTGTCGTTTCGTTGGCCGAGATTTGGCCGGGCCCGTCCGGATTTCACGCCGATGCCCCGCCCTCCCCGGGCTGGATCGCGTTCGGCGGTATGCTGCTGCTGCTGAAGCTGCTGTTCATGCATCAAACCTTCGCGGTCATGGAAAGACATGCCTTCGATGGCGCCCTTCCTGCAGAAGCGCACGTCTTGCGTTTCCGCAGGCGGCTGTATACGGGCGGACAGTGGCTGATGCTGCTCGCGCTTCCTTTCGCTCTGAACGCCCCCGATGAATCCCGGATGTTCGCCTTTGTCGCGGTGATCCCGATGTTCTTGCTGGAGCTGATGGCGGTGTTTACGTTCCGCAGGGCGGCCCATTGGCAGGGCCGGCTGTCCTCTTAATTACAGGTTCCCTCTTGCAGAGGGAGCCTTTC
>NZ_BCPS01000019.1:0-36136 GCF_016586185.1 Paenibacillus sp. EPM92 | reverse complement strand
TTTTCCTAAAAACCGGTAAAATCAAAAAATCTTAATCGTCTTTGACCTATATTTTACCAAGACGCCTCCAGAATATTCGGGAAACTTCGCTATAATGAAGGGGATGGAAGGCGAGAATCGAGAGTCGGGGTGAGTCGATTGTCCCAGAAAGACCGGGATACGAGCTATAGTCGTTTGTTTGCCGAAGAGCTGCGGCTCGCAGAAGAAGCGAAAGAGGTAGTAAGGGATCGTGCGCTTTCCGGCAAAGAGCTGTACAAGCTGCATCAAGAGTTGGCGGGACAATACGAGAAGCTTCTCAAGACGACCATTAAGCTTTCGCGCATCAGCGATATCCAAGGAAAAAAGCTGAAGGAGCAAGAGCAGGAGATCCAGACGGCGAACGAAAGCCTCAAGCATCTGGAGAAGCTGCGGCAGCGGCTCATTGCAGACATTTCCCATGAGCTGGGAACGCCGATGGTGGCTGTGCAGGGGTATGTGAAGGCGCTGCTCGACGGCGTTATTCAACCGGAAGAGAAATACATGCGGCTTATTTACGACCGGGTGTTGACAGTGAACCATCTCATCAAGGACTTGTTCCTGCTGTCGACGTTCCAGGCGAATCAAAATCACTTTGAGCATCAGCGTATCGAGATCGGCGCTTTCGTACGTGCGGTGGAACGGAAGTTTATGCCGGATTGCGAGCGGGCCGGGATTGCGTTTGACATGGAGATGCCCGGGGAGGGTGCAGACCCGGTTATCGTATGGGGCGATCCGGTGCGGCTGGATCAAGTGTTCGAAAATTTGCTGCGGAACGCGATGAAATTTACCCAAGCGGGCGGAAGCATCCGGCTGTGCAGCGAGTTTCAACCGAAATACGAGGGAGCGCTGCTCGGACATTGGTTCGTGAAGGTATCGGATTCCGGTATCGGTATCGCCGAAGAAGAGGTGCCGCATGTATTCGAGCGATTCTACCGGAGCAAGCGGGCTAGCGCTAACGGCATTGAGGGGACCGGCTTAGGACTGGCCATTACTAAGGAAATTATCCAGAAGCACGGCGGCGAAATCGGCGTGACGAGCCGGGCGGGAGAGGGCAGCACCTTCTTCTTCCTGATCCCCGCCGAATCCGTAACGTCCGTCGACGGGCAAACGCGTTCTATGATTAAAGGAGGCTTGTCATGAACAATCAATTGTATGAAGTGCAGCGCTTTTTGCAGAGCAACCGCATCCTGATCAGCTTCTCCGGGAAGCTGACGCAAGGACTGATTGAAGAGTACGGGGCGGCTGTCAAAAAATATCTGGAGCATGCGGAGCGGCCGACGAGCGAAATTCACGACGTCTTTTCTATTTTTATCGAGCAGACGCAGAACATTAAGAATTACTGCAGCCATCAGGAAAAGAGTCCGCATGGCGAGAGAATCGCCTCCTCCAGTGTCGTGACGATCGGCAAGACGGAGCACAATCATGTGATTCATTCGGGCAACCTGCTTGCCAATGACGATGTCCTCTGCTTGCGCAAGACGTTGGATCAAATCGTTTCGCTCGACAAGACGGAGCTGAAACAGCTGTACAAAGCGAAGCTTCGCGAGACGGTCAGCCCGGACGCGCTCGGTGCCGGCATCGGGTTGATCGAGATGTCGCGGAAAGTGAAGCACCCGCTCGAGTATTCCATAATTCCGATCGACGAGCACGTGTCGTTCTTTACCTTAAAGGCGGTGGTTTGAGTTGGATACTTTGATGGGCCTGCAAATCGAATCGACGAAAAGTACGCCGGCGGTTCAGTTCGATACGGAGACGAACCATTTAGTCATAAGCGGACAATCGTATCCGGAGAATGCATTCAAGTTCTACGAGCCGCTCATGCAATGGATAGACCGGTATTTAGAGCGGGTGAGCGCGGAGGAGTCCGTACTGCTGGAGCTCAGATTGCCTTATATCAATACCAGCAGCACCAAGTGCTTCATGATGCTGCTGGAGAAATTCGACGAAGCTTACAGGGGCGGGAAGAACATCCGTCTGGCTTGGTACTGCAGTCCGGATAATGACAGAGAACAGGAGTGCGCCGAAGAATTCAAGGAAGATTTGAACCTGCCGTTCGAGATCATTCTAAGAGAAGAGGCGTGAGCCTGGTGAAATATTACGACAAAGGAACGCTGCGTATTATCGGATTTGCAAGTCTGGTCATCATCTTCTCCATGCTGCTGATCGGCGCCATCGTGTATATGTTTACCGAATCGGGCGTCGTGAAGAAGCTGAAGGAGAAGGATTTGCCGAGCATCGCGCAGGCGATGGCAGCCAAGGTGGACGGTCGAATCGATCGGGCGAAGGAAACGTCGTTCGTGCTGGCCGCCGACCCCGATGTGCGGCGGTGGCTGCAGGATGGAGAGGCTGCAGGCGAGTACCAGGAGCGCTCGCTGCAGCGGTTAACGACGCTCGTGCGGCAGTTCGGCTACAGCAATTCGTTCATCGTAAGCGCAGGCACGAGCAAGTATTGGGGCGAGAACGGCAAGCTGCTCGGGTCGGTCAGCCCGAACGAGCAGGCGGATCGGTGGTTCTTCGATTTCCTCGCGTCCAAGCAGGACATTCAGGTCAACCTGGACTACAACAAAGAGCGTGGGCAAACGTTCGTATTTACGAATGCGCTTGTGAAGGACGGCGACCGGCCGCTCGCCGTCGTCGGCGTCGGGCTTAGCCTGGAGGACCTGGCCAAGGAGTTCCAGCAGTTCAAGTACGGCGAAACAAGCCGCTTGTGGCTGATCGACCCGAAGGGCGAGATCGTATTGGCGGCGGAGACGTCGGATTACGGCAAGCAGATCGGATCGTTCCTGGACGGGAACATCGTCTCGCAGCTGCTGGAGCAGGCCAGTCCGGTATCGCAGACGCTGGAATTCCAGAACCCGGACGGCGAGCTGACCGATCTGATCAGCTACCCGCTGACCTCTACCAACATGCAGCTGCTGTTCCAAATCGAACGGCAGGAGACGGTGTCGTTCCTCAGCCGCATTAAGCTGAACACGGTTGCTGTTTCACTGATCTCGTTCGTGTTGATCCTGTTCTTGTTCTATTATGTTTCCCACCGGTTGGCCAATCCGTATGAGCGGGCGCTGCAGATGAATCAGCAGCTTGAGCGGAAGGTGAAGGAGCGGACGCAGGAGCTGGCGGAACGGAATGAGAAAATGATGGATAGCATCGATTACGCGAAGCGCATTCAGGAATCGCTGCTGCTGCGCCCGCAGGAATGGACGACGGCTACGAAGGAGCACGTATTGATCTACAAGCCGAGAGACGGTGTCGGCGGGGACTTTCACTGGGTGAAGCCGCTACCCGGCGGGACGCTTATCGCGATTGGCGACTGTACGGGGCATGGCGTACCCGGGGCGCTCATGACCATGCTCGCCATTTCACTGCTGGACCGCGTCGCGGAGGAAGGATATGCGGAGGAGCCGGCCCGCGTTCTGGGCGAATTGAATCGTCTGATCAAGAAGACGTTGAACCAAACCGAACCGAATGGCTTAACCGACGACGGGCTCGATATCGGAATTTGTTATTTGAGCGAGGACCGGACGCTGCTGCGCTTTGCCGGGGCCAAATGCTCCTTGTATTTGAGGGATGACCGCCAAGGGACGCGCGTGCTGGAAGGCGGACGCAAGAGCATCGGCTACCGCCGGACGCCGATGGAGTACCCGTTCGTGTCGCATGAGCTGCGCCTGCAGCCGGGTACGTCGTGTTATATGGCAACCGACGGCTTCTTTGATCAAAGCGGCGGGGAGAAAGGGTATGCCTTCGGCAAACGCCGGTTTACCGAGCTGCTCGACCGTTACGGGCATTCACCGCTGCGTGAACAGGCAGACCTGTTCTGGCACGAATTCCAAACCTATATGGGCGACGAGGCTCAGCGCGACGATATTACGCTGTTGGCGTTCCAAGCCTCGTAGAACGAATAAACATCCCCCGGCTAACCTTTAAACAAGTACCCCGCGCCGCGAATGTTCAGCACATAATTCGGATTGGCCGGATCGGGCTCGATTTTTTTGCGGATGCTGCTGATGTGGACGAAGACGGTGCGCGTATCCCCGATGCTGTCGCTCCCCCACACCTCTTTATACAGCTGGTCGGGGGGGAAGACGCGGTTCGGATGAGCGGCTAAATGAACGAGCAGCTGCATTTCCTTCACGGTCAAAGCCGCTTCCTTCCCTCCCGTCCTGATTCGGAGAAGAGCCGGTTCGATTTCTAATTCGCCGACGACGATGATGTCCGGTGTCTGCACAGAGCCAGAGGGCTTGGGCTCCGGCCGATTACGGGCGATAGGAACTCTCCGCAAACTGGCATGAATGCGGGCCACGACGACAGCCGGATCGAACGGCTTCTCGATGTAGTCGTCGCCTCCGAGCTCGAGGCCGCGAATGATATCGCTTGAAGACGTGTTGCAGCTAATAAACACAACCGGCACTTTCGATACGCTGCGGATGCGGCGGCACAGCTCGTAACCGTCCATATCGGGCAGCACGATGTCCAGCAGAACCAAGTCGGGCGAATCCCGCTCGAAGCGCTCCAGCCCTTCGCCCCCGCTGCCTGCCTCCATGACCTGGAAGCCTTGCGGCTCTAAGTAGAGCCTGAGTATATCGCGAATGTCTTCCGTATCTTCGACGATCAAAATTTTCTCGTTCACCATGAGATGGAATCTCCTCATCGTCCGAAAGGACGGACTTTACCGGTTATTTGGGATCGAATTTATAGCCTACTCCGCGAATATTGTGAATGTAGGTCGGCCTTGTAGGGAGAGGCTCCAGCTTCTTGCGCAGATTGCTGAGATGGACAATGACCGTACGCGTATTCCCGTGACTTTCCATTCCCCAAACCGAGGCATACAGCTCTTCCAGCGTATAGACGGTCCCGGGGTTGCGTGCGAGATGGACGAGCAGCTGAAACTCTTTGGTCACAAGCGCGATCGGCTTGCCGTCCAGCAGCACTTGAAAGCGGACCGGGTCGATCTCGAGACCGGCGTATGCAATGACGCCATCCTTGGCGGGGGCACTCGCCTCCCACTTGCGATCTCTGCGAAAGATGGCGGTGCGCCGCAAGTTCGCGTGCACCCGGGCGACGAGCACCTCGGGGTCGAACGGCTTCACGATATAATCGTCGGCGCCAAGCTCTAATCCTTGAATAATGTCGCTCGAGCCGCTTCGACTGCTGATCAGCACGATGGGGGCGTTGGAATAGCTGCGGAGCTCCGCGCACGTATCCAGGCCGGCGGTTGCCGGGGGGCCGATGTCCAGCAGAATCAAATCCGGTTCGACCGCGTCGAACTGCGTAATCGCTTCTTGCATATCGGTCGCTTCGTACACGTCGAAACCGTCATCCGTAAGGGCGTTGTTAAGTAAATTGCGAATCTCGGGCTCATCCTCCACAATGAGGATCTTCCGGTTAGCCACGTGCGGATTACTCCCTTCGCTCGACTTCTGTTGTCTACGGTAAGGCCCCGGCTGCTTCTTGCGAGCGTTGCTTCTCCGGAGCTTTACGAATTTTGTTGAAATATATCGGAAAAAGGAACGAGTTAAAGCTGAATTGATCTACTTTAGTCGGATTTTAATCGGAATTAGGTCTAGAAGCCTATATAATATGAGTATATCACAAAATTGGAAAATTTGGGTTGAAAACATAGAGCGGCGTACAGCAGACTCGGACAAAAGGGGCGATTCCAATGGCTAAGGTGCTTGTCGTGGATGATGCGGCATTTATGCGTGCGATCATCGGTGGAATGTTGAAAGAACTGGGGCATGAGGTCGTCGGCGAAGCGGAGAACGGCGTTGTGGCGCTCCAGAAATATTGGATGCTGAAGCCCGATTTGGTTACCATGGACATCACCATGCCCGAAATGGACGGTATCGAGGCGCTGCGAAACATCATGAAGTACGACCGCAACGCCAAAGTGCTGATGTGCTCCGCAATGGGCCAGCAGAAGCTGGTCATCGAAGCGATCAGCCTGGGCGCGAAAGATTTTATCGTGAAGCCGATTCAGAAAGAACGCGTGATTAGCACGCTGCATCGCTTGCTCGGTTAAACCAGAAGAGCCGTTCTTCACGTCTAACGACGGGGAGAACGGCTTTTTTTTCGCTGTTTGGATC
This sequence comes from Paenibacillus sp. EPM92, assembly GCF_016586185.1. Classification (NCBI taxonomy): domain Bacteria; kingdom Bacillati; phylum Bacillota; class Bacilli; order Caryophanales; family Paenibacillaceae; genus Paenibacillus; species Paenibacillus sp. EPM92. The sequence continues at coordinate 30,035 of NZ_BCPS01000019.1, read as the reverse complement.
ACGGCTTCGCGGCTGCGGCTCCTTCCCGGAATAAAAAGACAGAAAGCCCTGGCGGCTTGTCCCGTAATCGACCGGCACGCAGGTGCGGGATCGTCGGTTCAAGCCGAGGGCTTTCCAGACAAGTGAATCGTTTACGTCTTAGCGATGGTTACTTGGCGTCGGTCATAACCTGCCCATATTGATCATCCGAAAGGATGCGACGGGCCGTTACATAACGCTTCGCATAATAAGAATCGGTCATCTTCGTGATCACAACGCCTTCGTTCGTGGCGGAGTGATAAAATTTGCCGTCTCCTACGTATACGCCGACATGAGAGATGCCTTTGCCGTCCGTGTTGAAAAAGACAAGATCGCCGGGACGGAGGTCGTTCTTCTCCACCGTGGTGCCGAGCTGGGCTTGGCCCTTGGAGGAGTGCGGCAGGTCGACGCCGAGTTTGTCGAACACCCAAGAAGTGAAGCCGGAGCAGTCGAAGCCGTTGGTTGTTGTGCCCGCCCACTTGTAAGGAGAGCCTAAACCTTCGTTAACCGCTGCGCTTAATGGGGTTTCAGCAAATACGCTGCCTACCGAAATCGTGCAAAACAGTGCTGCGGAAAAAACAAAACTGACAAGCTTCTTCAAAGAAGTTTCCCCTTCCAGAGCCTACGAGGTTAGCTGAAGGGTTCGGTTGAAGGTTCCCTATGATCACTCTGAAGCGAGATCAATTCACCCAAAAACTGGTTCCCCCGTTTTCTGCGCGCAGAAATTCGGCAATATTTTCTGTTTTATTTTCCAAGTACAGTTATTCGAGCAAAAGTGACGATATCCTTCTTTTGTCACAAACTTGTAATAAATACAGGGATTAAAACGAAACCGGGCGGGTATACTAGATAGATTGACATTGTAAGCGGATACATACAAATGCGGATGCCGGGCCTTCCGTAATTTTTACACGTGCTTCGTGAACGATTGTCGGAACGCCTCGAAAGCTCGCGATTGCGCATACGAGGGCGGCCGATAGTATCGGTACGGTACCCAGGACCATAACACAAAGCTGTATAAGACCCGGATTCATTGAGAGGATTTGACAACGCTTTATAGCTTCACTACAATTTGTAGTGTGGGGTGCATGGCAAATGAAAATTCATAGCTTCAAGTTTTATGAGAAGGGCTTGAAACGGTTCTTCGGACCGCTGGAGTCGAAAGTGCTGGACATCCTGTGGACGCATCCGAATCAGTCCATTAAAGAAGTCCAGAAGAAGCTGGAGCAGCAGGATGAGCATTTGAACTTCAATACGGTCATGACCGTGATGAACCGCTTGGTCGACAAAGGCGTGCTCATGAAGAAACAGGCGGGTCGGGCGTCGGTGTACGAGCCGGTGCATTCAAAAGAACATTTTCTGGATATTCAATCGAGGGAAATTGCGCACGAACTGCTCGAAGATTTCGGTCCGCTGGTTGTCAATCATATGCTCGACGCGCTGGAAGAGGCCGATGCGGAGATGATCGAGAAGCTGGAACAAAAAATTAAAGACCTGAAAAAGGAAAGATAGGCCATGTGGGAAAATCGGTCTAGAATGTTATTTGCTTCTGCGTTCGTCCTTGCGCTGATCGTGTGGGTCCAGATGGGGCTATATGCGGCTCATGTTCTGTTCGGCTGGTCGCTTCGGTTCAACGTCTTTGAAATTTGCAGCAGTCTGCTGCAGGCGCTCGGCTTCGATTCGGTGACGCCGCTGCTTAGCGTGCTGGTCGCTTATACGTTCGGCTTAAGCCTCTGGATCTGGGCGAAGCAAGTCTGCTTGTCGAGGCGCGCCTACCGGAAGCTGCTCGCTTCCCGGCATGAGCGGTCGACGCAGGAGCTGAATGCCCGGTTCAGCGCGGACAAGCCTGACCTGCTGGTCGTCATGTGCGCGGAGCCGATCGCGCTGACGCTCGGATTGTTCCGGCCGAAGATCATCTTATCCACCGGATTGCTGAAGCTGCTCGATCGCGATGAGCTGGAAGCGGTCGTGTACCACGAGCAGTATCACCGGAATCATCGAGATCCGCTGAAGACGTTCTTGCTGCACCTCGCTTGTTCGGTCATGCGTTATATCCCGATTCTGCGCTGGTGTTACCATCATTATAAGATTGCGCGGGAGATATTGGCCGATCGCGAGGCGATGGCGGTCATGGGATCGCCGGCGAGCTTGGGGAGCGCCTTGTTGAAGCTGATGAAGAAGAGGGAGCGGACCGCTTCGATGGATTTCGCGTACGTCTCTTTCGCAGATACCTCGATTAACTACCGGATCCGGCAAATTCTCGATCAGCAAGGCGCGCCTTCGCTGGGACTGCCGGTAAAGCTGGCGATCGTGTCGCTGCCGGTTGTGGTTTTCCTGTCGGGTTTGTTTTTCTTGTCGCTGCTTTAAGTTGAAGCCGTGGCGTTTGAGCGAGTCATATCGCGGATCGGTCCCGTTAAGGGATTTTTCTTTATACAATTACACTACGGATTGTAGTGTTAACAATTGAAGGAGGCGTATTGATGACAACGAAAACACTCGCATTATCCGCAGGAGTTGCAGTTGTGTTACTAGCCGGGGCCTATGGCGCGTACGATTATTTTGCCGGCAATCATATCGAGGTGAAGGAGGTCATTCCGGCCTCCGCGCCAGTCGGCGGAGCCGCTGCGACGGGACAAGCCATCAAGGCGGAGCAGATCGACGGGAAGTGGTCGGTGCTGCCGGCATCGGAGGTGTATTTCTCCGTTACTACGTCGAAGGAGACGGTGAATTTTGTCGTGACGCCGACTCAGGGAAGCTGGGAGCTGAACACGGCCGATGCGTCGAGGACGACGGCCGAAGGCAAAATCGAGACGAGTGTGCTGCAGTCGGGAAATCCGCAGCGCGACAACCATATTAAGAGCAAAGATTATTTCGACACAGCGCAGTTCCCGGAAGCGGTGTTCACCGCCAAGTCGTTCGACCAGCTGCCGCAGGCATGGAAGGAAGGCGAGAAAGTCGGTTTTCAAATGAGCGGTACGCTGCAAGTGAAGGACAGGAAGAAGGACGTGACGTTCCGGAGCGAGGCCTTGTATGAGCAAGGGCAGCTGAGGCTGGAAGGCAGTACAGTCGTGACGTTCGCCGATTTCGGCATGAAAAATCCGCACACCGTGGCGCTCGACACGCAGAATGACATCCAAGTGCAGCTTCGGCTTGTGCTCGAGAAGGCGCAGGGGTAATGGATAGGGAAGCGCGGGGCGAAGGCGCGGTTTGCGGATGGGCGCTGGGGTCATTGGCGGCTGCGGTCCGCACGCACGGCTGGGCCGCACTGCCGATATCGGGAGATATCGCGCAGCGAGGCCAAGGCCGCTGCTGCGTCCTTGGCCTCTTCGCCGTGCGTCGCGCACGCCGCTACGCTTTCTCCGTCCAAAGCGCGAATTGCGTGCCGATCGCCCATACTTTAAAGAACATTTGCGCCAGGCGGAACACCTGGACGGCGAGCAGGGCCAGGAAGCCGGCCCAGAAGAAGGACGCCGCCATCACGGCCGCCGTCGCCAGAAGCCCCAGACCGAGCACGGTAAGCGCGGCCAGTACGATTGCCGGCAGGTGGCGGACGATAAAGAGGCAGGTGAACAGCATCGAACGTCCGCTTGCTTTGCCGATCTGCAGGTACATGAAGACGAGCTGGATGAGCAGCAGGTAGACTGCGAACGCCGAAAGTACAGGCAGCAGCGCGCGCACAAGCCCCGAGTAGGACACTTGCGAGCCGAACAGCTCGGTGGCCAGCGGTACGAGCCATACGAGCGGAGCCAGCGTCAGCAGCAGTTGAGCGGCGTAGAATCCGAAATAGGGCAGCGTCAGCCTGCGGATGCCTTCCACGAACCGGTAGCCGGCGTTCATGTCACGGTTCTGAAGCGAGTAGTAGACACCGGCATTCAGCAACGGATGCAGCAGCATCCGAAGCGCAAGCAGCGCTAGTCCCCACCAGAGGAAGGGCTCGATCAGGTTTGTCTTCATCAGCTGGAATTGGCTTTCAATCCAGAACAGCTGCACGGCTTCCTTCGACAGCTCCGTCGGGTAGCGGTGAAGCAAGGGCAGCACAACCGACTGGACCAGCTTGTAGAGGGCGATACCCCAAGCCAGATGGTATACAAATAAGGTGAAGACGGCGAACGGCTGCCCCCAGGCGATCGACCAGCCCGATTTAACGCGATTCCACATGTGTACGAACCCTCCTCACCACGCGACCCAGCCGAACAAGGTCTCCAGTATTTTAACGATGCCCATATTCCAGCGGACGGACAGCTTCGTATCCACGTTCGTCTTCATAAAGCCGTTAATCCGCTTGTTTTCCAGCACGATCGTATGCTGCGGATCGATCGCCGCCCAGTCGAGCGGCGCGGCATGCGTCAGCTTGTAGATGATTTCGCTCTCAGAGCCGTTCCATGTCTTATCGATTTGCGTGCCGTCGGCAAAGTGGAATCGAACCGGGACGCTCGGGACGGTGCCGCCGAGCTTGCGCAGTTTGACGCTGTTCTCGTACACCGTTTGGCCGTTCTCCGTCATCTTCTTCGTATGGATCCCCGCCACTTCATAATTGGCCATCATGCCGCCGTACACATATTGATCGAAAAATTCTTTCCAGCTCGATTTCGTCACATCTTCCACGGTGCGTTGAAAATCTTCGGTGGACGGATGCTTGAACTTCCAGCGCTGGAAGTACGTCCGCATAATTTTATTCATCGTCTCCTGGCCCGCTTGCCCTTCTATCGCCTTCAGCACGAGCTTGGCCCGGGTATAGACATTCTCGGCGTAGTTGCCGTGCCCCGCATAGTTCCAGGCGTTCAGCTTGAGTGAAGCAGGGGCGGTGATGTAGCTCGATTCGACGAGACGGTTCGAACGCACGCCGTACTCTTTCTCCATCAGCCTATCTTCGGCGTAGGACGTGAACCCTTCGTCCAGCCAGGCTTCCTCGAATTCGTTGCTGGCTACCATGCCGTAAAAAAACTGATGCCCGATCTCATGAACGATGACGCGTTCGAGCTCAAGGCTCGGGTTGTCTTCGCCTGCTCCCCAAGCGGTGACGAGCGTCGGATACTCCATACCGCCGGCGCCGTTGCCGTTCTCCGGAGGCACGACAATGGACAGTGTCGAGTAAGGATAGCTGCCGTACCATTCCGAATAGCGGGCGAGCGCTTTTTTCGCGGCCGTCATATAACGCGCTTTCAGATGCTCGTGCTTCGGATCGAGATACAGCTTGATCCGGACGCCAGGCAAATCCTTGGTGGCATAAGGCTCCTCGAAGTAGACGAAGTTCGGTGAGGCGGCCCAGGCGAAATCGTGAACGTCGTCGGCGTAGAAGGTATAGAGCCGCGTCTTGCCGTCGTTCACAACAGGTTTGGTCGGGAATCCGCTCGCCGCCACGGTATAGCCCACCGGCACGCGCAGCTTCACATTGTAGATGCCGAAGTCGGCATAAAACTCGGAGTTCCCGTGATACTGGTGCAAATTCCAGCCTTCTTCCGCTTGCCCGCGCGTTCCTTTGGGCTCATAGACGGCGATTTTCGGGTACCACTGCCCCGCCATCATGAAGTCGCCGGCGTACCCCATACGCGCAAACACTTGCGGCAGCTGCACCGTGAACGAGGTGAGCAGCGTCACCTGCTCGCCCGGGGCGACAGCCTTCGGCAGCGGCACCTTCACGAGCGTCCGGTCATGAACGTTGCCGTCGTCCGGCTGCACGTACTCGATCCGGTCGGTCAGCTCCGTTTCATTCCCGTTCAGCATTTGAATGGAAATGAGCTTCATGCTCCCGTAGTTGTCTTCCGTGCTTGCATCCTCGCGCAGCTTGCCGCCGGACTCCTGCATGAACGTCGTTTTTTTCGATTCGAACGCATTCGGATACAAGTGGAAGTACAGATCCTGGACCGGGACACTGCCGGGGTTTTTCCAAGTGAGGGAGGAGGTGCCGTGAATCAGTTTGCCCTCGGCGTCGAACTCAGCGTTCAGGTGGTATTCGACGATGCGGTTGGACAAGGGTCTGGGCGAAGGCTTCTCAACCGGCCTCGCCGGCAAGCTCGGCGGCGCGGGCGGAGGCGCCGCAGGCTCGGTAACCCGCCCGCTGACCGGCAGCGCTTCGCTGCCAGGCAGGAATAAGCCGGTGGACGAGCCGTCCGCTTGCCCCCGGGCGGACGGCCAGGCCGGCGCCGCGACCACCGCGTGCGCATGCTCGCCCGCGGTGCGGGTCGGCTTCAGGGCAAGAGGGCCCGGCGCAGAGGCGTCCGGCCTGGCGGAAGCCGCAGTGACAGCGCTGTAGGGCAGCTGCCAGCCTCCGTCCGCATCGCCTGTCCGTATTTCGTTCGAAAAAATCGCGCCTGGCAGCAGGGCGCTGCTGCAGGCGAGGACCGTCACGCAGCCCCATATGGCAAGTCGGTTGCCGAGTCGTTTACTCATCGATTTTCACCCCGTTGACAAGCATCTAAGGCATGTATATGTAACGGGACAAGAAACCATGAACAAAAAATTGTCAAGCCTCACTGTTTCATGGATAATAAAAGAAAGACGGGTAGACGTTAAATCTATGAAGGTAGTGAAAGGAAGGGGATGTAACGGTGGATACAAAGGATTTGGGCGCCGGCGGACAGGCGAATGCGGAGTCTGGCGAGAAGAAGAAACTGCCGGCTTTAAATATCGTCAATAAAAAAGAAACGAAGCACCGCGGCTTCGGGCAGGGCTCGATTGATTTAAGTCAATTGTCCAGCGTTATTATCGATGGAGACGAGGCGTACTTGGACTTAGGCGCGCTGCATGCGAAGAGCAGGGTGGAGAAGGGAATCAAGTTTTCGCCGAACAAGGATGAAGTGCCGAACGGCCGGCCTTGCTGGATCGTTTGGGTGGCCGTCGACTTCCATGAGGACGGCAAATATTACGCCGGCGTAACCTCCTGCGAGATGACCGTCGATCCGGACAACCGCCGCGGCTGGAAAGTTCTTGCCGATCACGTCAACCGGATGGACTATGCGCTCAAGCGCAAAATTATGGTCGACAATCTGGGAGAGAAGGAAAAGGCGCTGCTCAAAAACCTGCTGATCGAGAACGATCCGGGGATGTGGGAACGGTCGGACGAGTCGCTTAAGACGGCGCTTGCTTAAATTTTTGTACATTATGTGACGGTATTGTGTCACCATCCATAACGATGTATACTAATGCCTAGTATATGCATCATATACTAGGACAGCAGGAAGGCAGACCTCTCGGTCTGCCTTTTTGTGTTGTCCGGCGAAGCCGGGCCTTCTGCGCCAAAGCGGCCATGCGCCTGACATCCATGAGGGGCTGCGCGATCGCTAGCACGGGACAATTCCGTTATTTCCGCCGCGCGTCTGTCGTTATCACCGGAAAGGCGAGCGTTCAAACGAAAAGGACCCCTCTGGCAAACGGATCAACGATCCGGCTTGCCGGGAGCCCCTCTTGCCGCCTATGTTTGACCTGCCGTCAACCTTCTGCCAACGCTACCCTGCGCCTGTTTACGCGCGCGGGGTCTGTCCAGGCTATCAACAGTCCGCCAATGCGTCTGTACAGCTGCGCCTGCATCAACCTCAACCGTCTGCCCTTGCCGCCGGCCGCTTGCTTGCGTGCCATTGCAGCTGTCAGCTCGCCCACCAGCGCTTCAAATCGTTCCACCACGAGCCGCCGGTTTTGCCCGGATCCTGCTTAACCGGCTCGTCCTTCACCGGCTCCTGCGAGCAGTATTCCTTCGGCTCCGTGCCTTGGATGAAGGCTTCCATCCGCGATTTCGGGCAGCTGTCGTTGGCGAGCTTGCCTGTTGCGGGATCAATGTAGACGCTGACCACGCCCTCGGGAATCGGAAACATCTTCGGAGGCACGGATTCCAGAGTCCGCTCCGTGAACTCGGCGAAGATCGGCGCCGCCAGGTGCGATTCGACATTACCGATGTTGCGGTCCTTGTCGTACCCGACCCAGACTGCCGTCGACAGCTCGGGCGTATACCCGACCATCCAGGCGTCCGTGTTGGTTGTGCCGGTTTTGCCGGCGACCGGACGCTTCAGGACGCTGGACACGCGGCTGCCCGTGCCTCCCTGATCGAACACGCTCTCCATCAGCTGCGTCATGACGTACGTGTAGGCCGGCTCAATGATCGTTTCCTCCGAAGGGCTCGCTTCGTACAGCACCCGCCCGCGCCGGTCCTCGATGCGCAGAATGGCCGTCGGCGCAGCGCGCACCCCTTGATTGGCGAAGATGCCGAACGCGGAAGCCATCTCGTACGGGCTCACCGGGAACACGCCCAGCGCAAGGGACGGCAGCGGCTCCATCGGGCTCGTGATGCCCATCCTGCGCGCCATGTCGATGACGCGGTCCGGTCCGGCTTCCAGCGCCGTGTGCACGGCGAAAATATTGTCCGACTTGGCGATCGCCGTCCGCATGTCGATCCAATCGAAATACTTGCCGTCGTAATTGCTCGGCGTATAGGATTTGCGGCCCTGATCGTAGGTGAACGTGGTCGGTTCGCTTTTGAAACGCGAGACCGGGGTGAACTGCTTCTCCTTCAGCGCCGTTAAATAGACGATCGGCTTGAACGAGGAGCCCGGCTGCCTAGTACTGGCGAAGGCCCGGTTATACTGGTTGTCCGCATAGCTGCGGCCGCCGACCATCGCCTTTACATACCCGTTGCGCGGATCGATCGAGACGAGCGCGGTTTGCAGCTCAGGGTAAGGCTCCAGCTGTTTGCGGATCACTTCTTCCGCGATTTGCTGGGCATTCAAGTCGAGCGTGGTAAAGATGCGCAGCCCCATATCTTCGTATTCTTTTTCCTCGATGCCGAGCAGCTCGGTCGCCTGACTGCGAATGTAGTCGCGGAAGTAGGGGGCGGTCACCGTCGTTTTCTTCGCCTCCAGCGGCATGATTTTGAGCTTCTCGCGCGCCGCCTTATCCGCTTCTTGCTGCGTGATGTAACCGGCTTCGACCATCGTCTGCAGCACCGTCTTTTGACGCCCGAGCGCATTCTCAAGGTCATAATAAGGCGAATAATAGCGCGGTCCCTTCGGAATGCCTGCCAGCAGCGCGCTCTCGGCCAACGTGAGATCGTGGGCGCTCTTGCCGAAGAAAAGCTGGGAAGCCGATTGAATGCCGTATGTGGAATGGCCGTAATAAATTTGATTTAAATATTGCTCCAAAATTTGATCCTTGCTCATCTGCAGCTCCATCTGCACGGCATAATACGTCTCCTTCAGCTTGCGCGACCATGTCCGCTCATGGGTCAAGTACATATTGCGCGCGAGCTGCTGCGTAATCGTGCCGGCGCCCTGCACTTTGGACATATGCTGCAGGTTCACGATTGCGGCGCGGGCGATCCCTTTCGGATCGAAGCCGTAATGGTCGTAGAAGCTGCGGTCCTCGATCGCCAGCGTCGCCTCCACGATGCTGGGCGCCATCTCCTGCAGCGGCACGGTTTGCGAGTTTTTCCCGCCTCCTCCGTACGCTTCGATCAACTTGCCGTGCACGTCGTACAGCTCCGAGGCCGCCGCCATCTTGGAGACGGGCAGCGCTTGCGAACGCATGAACAGCAGCCCCACGATGCCGCAGGCGGCTCCGAGGATGAGGCAGGTGAAGGTGAACGACAGGAACGTGCGGAAGCGTCCCTTTTTGCGACTATGGTGAAATTCGTCGGCATCGGTAATGCGTTGCCCGGACAATAGCTGACCCTCCTTGGCGACCGCTCCTTCCTTGCGGAAAGAGCGATGCGGTAAGATGCTCACGATAAGTGCTATTAACCAGTATGGAAAAACATAGAAAGACGTATTCAGCCGGCTGTGTCCAAAACGTTAATTTTTTTTAAATTTACCGTTCCGGAGCGCGTTCGTATTTGCATTTTCAGGGTAATCTACTATAATACAATTTGACATGTAAGGCCCGCGGTTCGTTAACTCAGAAAGGTGGCTTGCGCGCAATGGAATTATGGTATACAGAGAAGCAAACGGAGAACTTCGGCATCACCGCCAAAATTAAAGAAACGCTGGTTACGGAGAAAACCGATTTTCAAGATCTCGCGATGATCGACACTGCCGAATGGGGCAAAATGCTCGTGCTCGACGGCATGGTGATGACGACGGTTAAAGACGAGTTCGTTTATCATGAAATGGTGGCGCATCCGGCGCTGTACACACACCCGAATCCGAAGCACGTGCTCGTGGTCGGCGGCGGCGACGGCGGCGTCATCCGCGAAGTGCTGAAGCACCCGGAAGTGGAGAAGGCTGTGCTTGTCGAAATCGACGGCAAAGTCATCGAGTACTCGAAGCAATACTTGCCTTCGATCGCCGGCGAATTGGACAACCCCCGCGTGCAAGTGATCGTCAACGACGGTTACATGCACATCCACGAGCACAAAAACACGTACGACGTCATCATGGTCGATTCCACCGAGCCGGTTGGCCCAGCCGTGAATCTCTTCACGCAAGGCTTCTACAAGGGCATCTTCGACGCGCTGAAGGAAGACGGCATTTTCGTGGCACAGACGGACAACCCTTGGTTCAAAGCGGACTTGATCCAAACCGTCAATCGCGATGTAAAGGAAATTTTCCCGATCGTGCGCGTGTATGTGGCGAATATTCCGACATACCCGAGCGGTTTGTGGACGTTCACGATGGGCAGCAAGAAGTACGATCCGCTGGCTGTTGACGAAACGGCCATTCCGGAGATCGATACGAAATACTACACGCCGCGCCTGCACAAGGCGGCATTCGCGCTTCCGAAATTCGTGGAAGACTTGACGAAATAGGCTGAGGGAGACGTAATCCACATGAAAATCGATCAAAAATATTCCGGTAACGTCTTTATTCTCAGCTCCGACGATTATGCGTCCTCCCGCGCCGTCATTTACGGCATGCCGATGGACTATACGGTCAGCTTCCGTCCCGGTTCCCGGTTCGGCCCGGCGCGCATCCGCGAAGTGTCGATCGGTCTGGAGGAATACAGCCCGTACCTCGATAAAAGCTTGGAGGATATTACGTATTTCGACGCCGGCGATCTGCTGCTGCCGTTCGGCAACGCCGGACGGAGTCTGGAAGTGATCGGCGAATACGTAAGCGGCCTGCTCGCGGACGGCAAATTCCCGTTCGGTCTTGGCGGCGAGCATCTCGTCTCTTGGCCGGTCATCCAGGAAGTGTACAAGAAGTACCCGGATCTTGCGTTGATTCATATCGATGCGCACGCCGACCTGCGTGAGCACTATGAAGGCGAACCGCTGTCCCACTCGACGCCGGTCCGCAAAGCGGCTGCGCTTATGGGCGGCAAGAATATTTACCAATTCGGCATCCGCTCGGGCTCCCGCGAGGAGTTCCAGTTCGGGCGCGAGCACATCAATTTCTATCCGTTCGAAGTGTTGGAGCCGTTGAAAAAGGTGCTGCCGGAGCTTGCCGGCCGTCCCGTTTACCTGACGATCGACATCGACGTGCTCGACCCGTCCTGCGCACCGGGTACCGGTACCGCCGAAGCGGGCGGCATTACGTCGAAGGAACTGCTCGCTGCCATTCATGCGATGGCTGCGTCGGAGCTTAACTTTGTCGGCGCCGATATCGTGGAAGTGGCTCCCGCCTACGACCCGACGGAGCAAACACAGATCGTCGCCAGCAAGCTGATGCGCGAAATATTGCTGGGTCTGGTGAAGTAAGCGAGAGCAGCTGCACAGCGGTTGAACAAGAGTTGAGGCCGGACTTCACGCCTTAGGGCGGGGGGCCGGCTTTTTTTCGTTTGGCCGGCAAGCATCGGGGCTGCGGCGCGATTGCTCCTTCCCTTGAGTGATGCTGCGGCGGGTTGGCCATAATATCCCCAAATCGAGTCAAGGGGGAGTTCACCATCATCAAGCGAGTCGCCTTGGGGCTGACGTCGGGATTTCTGCTGCTTGCCGCCACACTGTCCGTTTCGGCTGATGAGCCGTCATCGCCGACGAAGGAGCAGCTGCTTGAGGAGACGCTGATCGTGCGCTACCTGCCCTTGCTCATGCAAAGTGTCCGCGAACCGTTCTACTGCGAGCGTGTTTTGCAAATTCGGCAGTTGAACCGCAGCAACAGGGAACATGAAGTGACCGTTGGCGTCGTCACATTCCAGGGGCCTCATAATCCGCCGCATGATTTGGTCGAGGTGACGCTGACAGACGTACCCGGAGACGAAGGGGTTCGGGTGCGTCGGGTTGAGCGAACCGCCAATGCCCCGATCGAGCGGATCCGCAGACACTGCAGTCCCGAGGGTGTTCCGGCGCTGGTTTCGTTGGAGCCGAACGCTGCAGCCGGCCGGCTTGCGGTGTTCTTTGACCATCGACAGCTCGCCGATGTACGGGGTCATTGATGCGATTGCCGTCGCTGGGTTGACTGGACGGCTCGGGGCATGCCCGATTTGCTTGTAGAGCTGGTCGGGCGACCCGTAGAAGCCGTACAGGGAAATGGGGCTGGAGAGCTGTATCTTGGATTGACTTTAGCCGTTCGCAGGGCAGGTGCGTCTTACCCGCGCTGCAAAGTAATGAAGGTTAATTCAGGCCTGCATAGAAACCGGATCGGATGCTGCGAAACGCCAATGCCCCGGTTGACATATAAACGGAAATGATTGGCGCCCAGCGCATATTCGCCGATGACATACTTTTTGCCGAATTTCGGCGTCACTACATGCCCATAGAACGGGAGTCTCACTTGACCGCCGTGACTGTGCCCGGACAGCTGCAGATCGACCGGGTGCTGTACCGCCGTGTCCGCGAAATCCGGACTATGCGACAGCAACAGCGTGAATGCATCCTTCGGTACCTTTTCCAGTGCTTTCCCAATATCCGGCTTGCCGTGCCACATATCTTCCACACCGGCTACCCAGAACATTCCGCTCTCGCTTTGCACGTGGGAAGCGGCATTGCGCAGCGTACGGAAGCCGCCGGCTTCGAGCGTCCTGGCGACGTTCGCCGGGCCGCTGAAATAATCGTGATTGCCGAGCACCGCGAATTTCCCGAGCTTGGCCTGCATCCTGCCTAAAGCTTCGGCGTAGGCGGGGCCGTCGGCGCCGATCGCGTAATCGATGAGATCTCCCGTGAAGCAGACCAGATCGGGATTCAGTCGGTTGATCGTCTCCGCCAACCGCTCCAAGTCTTCCGCGTTATAATGAAAGCCCAGATGCGTATCGCTGAACTGGACGACGGTTAAACCGTTCAGCGCCTGCGGCAAGCGCGGGGCTTCCAGCTTCAAGCGGACGATGTCAAGCCATTTCGGCTCGGCGTAACGGGCGTAAGCGAGGGCGGTTGGCGGAATTGCCATCGTGCCGAGCACGATCAAAGCCGCCTTTTTCAAAAATGATCTTCTCGTCAGCTTGCGCTTTCTGGGAGAGGGGTTCGGTATCATGTAGGAATAGGCCTCCGGCATCGTGATGAAACCATGTACAACGTTAGACGCAGCAGGGGCCGCTTAGGTTTCCTTTTTGCTGCCCGGCAGATAAGATTTCGTTTTACTTGTTTTCCCGAATGAACCTTGACATCCGTATCGTTCCTTGTTATATAAGACGGGAGCTGGTTGTCCGGGTAAGCCGTCTATATAACCTTGGGTCAAATAGACAACGCCCGGTTGAATACGTTTTGCGAAAGAGATGAAGAACATGACCAAACTAGAGGGGCCGGCCGGGTCAGGGAAGATTGCGGTCCGTATCCGCCTGCAAAGCACGCTGGGGGGCGAACGCATCGTGCGCGATATGACCGGCGAATGGTTCCCGAAGGGCGACCACTATTATATCCGGTACGAAGAGCCTGAGGAAGCGGAGATGGGCCATACGGTGACGACGCTGCAGGTCAAAGCGGATGAAATCCGCATTGTACGGTTCGGCGACGTGCGCTTCGAGCAGACGATTGCCGCCGGTCGCCGCCATATCGGGTACATGCAGACGCCGCACGGCCGAATGGAGATCGAGACGCGCACGCACGGCTTGTCCGTCGAGCGGGCGGAAGGACTGGCGCTGCCAGTTACCTTACGCTGGGCTTACAACTTAACGGTTATGGGTGAAGCGGCCGGCGACTACGCCATCGAGTTGACCGCCTCCCCAACACACGGTTGATCTATTATTATTTTTTTTCCGGAATAAGGCGCTGACTGTGCGCAGCGCATGAAGCTCCTTGATGCAGTCGCGTTTGCCGGGCTTGAGGATCAGACGCGCATTTTTGCGAAGCAGCATGCGAATGCGCAGCGGCTTGAGGTCGGGCTTGAGGGAAAGCATCAGCGCTACGACGCCGGTCACGTGCGAGGTGGCCATCGACGTGCCGCTCAGCTCCCGGTACTTGCCTTGCAGCCAGGTCGAATAAATGTTCTCGCCCGGCGCATAAATGTCGATTTGCTTGCCGTCGTTGCTGAAGCTGGCGATCCGTCCGCGGCGGGTCGTGGCGCCGACGGCAATGACTTGGGGGAAGCGGGCGGGGTAATCGATCTCGGCCCGCTTGCCTTCGTTGCCGGACGACGCGATGACGATGATGCCGGCCCGATAGGCGCTGAGCACGGCAGCTTCAAGCGCTTTACTGTACGTTCTCATGCCAAAGCTCATGTTGATGATATCCATGCCGTTCGCCACGCACCAATCGATGCCTTTGACGATGTCGGAGACGAAGGCGCCGCCTTGGTTGTCGAATGCTTTCACCGGATGAATCAACGCTTGCGGCGCAACCCCTACGATTCCGCGTTGGTTGGTATAAGCGGCGATCGTGCCGGCGATGTGCGTGCCGTGGCCGTTATCGTCGATCGGGTACGGCTGGTGGCTCAACACATTGATGCCCCGAGATAAGCAATGACGCAGATCGGGGTGCGAATAATCGGCGCCGGTGTCGATAACGGCGATACGGATTTGGTCGCCTCTCGATTTCGACCATACTTCCGGGGCGCGGATATGGCGGATGCCCCAAGGGATCTTGACGGCCTCCGGATCGGCGGCAGCCGGTGTGCCCGCGTACAGCGAAGACGAGCCGGAGCTCGGGCCCCGTGCGTGTAAGCGGATGCGCACATCGGCTTCGACCGACTGAACGAAGGGAGCGGACGCGATCCTGTCCACGGAGCTCAGCGGACAGGAGATGGCTCGGATCAAGCGCAGCGGCCGGACTTGGCGCAGCTGGGGAAACGATTTCGACTTGAGGTTCATATGACATGCGAAAGCGTCGTAATCTTGGGCGGTCGCGAATCGGATAATGTGCCGACGTTCAAGCTCTGCCGTGTCCTTCATGGCTTGATGCAGGCATTCGGCGAATGACGATGGATCCAGAGTCGATCCCCCCCTACTATGAAAATCGTGCCAAAGCATTTTTCATCCGAAGGCGATGTTGAAAAATGAAGATTCATAGGCGCTTTGGACGTCAACTTAGGGCTATTCCATGCGTTATTTTATGTAGGGGCGTTTCCTTGCGTATAAACGCATGTTCCTATAAAAAATAAATGGGTGTCCAACCGTGTCAAAGTTTGGCCGGATACATACGATAATTTAGAGAGGGAGTTCTTTAACTCCGTTTTCTATAGGGTCAAAGCGCGGAAACGGTTACGGGCCGCTCTCTCGCCTTTGTGGGTTACAGTCGGGACGAAGGATCCCGCTTGCTGAAGCCTCCGGTCCAGACCGGCAGCTCAGCGGCGAGGTCCTTTGTTTCATTAGTAACGGATAACCCGGAAACTTGCGCGGGACTTGCGGCAGACCAGTTGCTTTTTTACATAAAATAAGGTTTACTTATTGGAGATAGTGGATATTTTAGTATGAAGGCGGCCAGCCGCCGGATGAAACTGTTTGATAATGTCGGAAGGGATGTGCCCTGTAATGAGTGCTCAGAACCTGCTTAAAATGAGCGCGGAGCAAGCCAAAGAAATGCCAATGGTGGATCTGGCGTTCGAGCTCTTGAAAGCGGCGAACACGCCGTATTACTATCGGGATTTGATGGCGGAAATCGCCAAGATTAAAGGATTGTCCGATGATGAAGTGATGCAAGTCATTGCTCAACTATATACTGAGATCAATATCGACGGCCGCTTCGCCTGCGTCGGAACGAACTTGTGGGGGCTGAAGCGCTGGTATCCGGTCGAGAAATCCGAGGATTCCATGGGCAGCGGCAAACGTCCGCGTATCATCAACGATGAGGATGACGATTTGGACGACGAGGATCTGTTCGCCGAGGAAGAAGATACGTTTGTCGAAGAAGAGGAATACGATTCTTACGATACGCCTCGCGACGAATTCGATACGGAGGAAGAAATCGAAGAAGAGACCGAATTTTTCGAGGACGAAGAAATTGTAGAAGAAGAGCTCGATGAAGTGGCGATCGATGAAGAAGAGTCCGATGAGGAAGAAGAGTTGGACGAAGCTGATAACGATTCGGACGACGACGAGGACGGGAAGTAATCATCTGCCATTTGTCGGTTGTCCTTGACAGTGTGTACCGTTCAGAGTAAACTATTTTCTGGGCTTTAGATGGACGTTTAGACCTACACGGTCTTTTCCTATGAAAAGTGCCCCGCCGACAGCGGGGGCTTTTTCTTTTTTTTACGACAAATTTGGCATGCTAAACTAGGGAGGTTTTACATAATGACCAAGTATATTTTCGTGACGGGCGGCGTCGTTTCCTCGTTGGGTAAAGGAATTACGGCCGCTTCGCTCGGCAGATTGCTGAAGAACCGCGGGCTGAAGGTCACGATCCAGAAGTTCGACCCGTACATTAACGTCGACCCGGGAACGATGAGTCCGTATCAACACGGCGAAGTGTTCGTAACCGACGACGGTGCGGAGACTGACCTCGACCTCGGGCACTATGAGCGTTTCATCGATATTAACCTGTCCAAGAACAGCAACGTGACGACGGGTAAAATTTATTCGTCCGTCATTGCGAAGGAACGCCGCGGCGAATATTTGGGCGGTACCGTGCAGGTCATCCCGCACATTACGAACGAAATTAAAGAGCGGGTATTCCGCGCCGGCCGCGAAGCGCACTCCGACGTCGTCATTACCGAGATCGGGGGTACGGTAGGCGACATCGAGAGCTTGCCGTTCCTGGAAGCTATTCGCCAAATCAAGAGCGATATCGGCCGCGAGAACGTGATGTACATTCACGTGACGCTGATTCCTTATTTGAAAGCGGCGGGCGAAGTGAAGACGAAGCCGACGCAGCACAGCGTTAAGGAATTGCGCAGCATCGGGATTCAGCCGCATGTCATCGTATGCCGTACCGAGCATCCGCTCGCCGAAGACATGAAGCGCAAGCTGGCTCAATTCTGCGATGTCGACCCGGGCGCCGTAATTGAATGTATCGACGCGGAAACGTTATATGAAGTGCCGATCATGCTTCGCGAGCAGGGGCTGGATGACATTGTGGTCAACCACCTGAAGCTGACGACGAACGAGCCGGATATGACGGAGTGGGAGAAGCTCGTCGGCCGCGTCAAATCGCTCAAGACGACGACCGAAATCGCCATCGTCGGCAAGTACGTGGCGCTGCACGACGCTTACCTCAGTATCGTGGAATCGCTAGGCCACGCCGGCATCGCTTCCGATACCGAAGTGAAGATTCGCTGGATTAACGCCGAAGAAGTGTTTGATCACAATGTGGGCGAGCTGCTGTCAGGCGTTCAAGGCATTCTCGTGCCGGGCGGCTTCGGAGACCGCGGCATCGAAGGTAAAGTGTCCGCGATCCGTTATGCGCGTCAGAACAAAATTCCGTTCTTCGGCATTTGTCTCGGCATGCAAGTGGCTGTAGTGGAATACGCCCGTTCGGTCTTAGGGCTGGAAGGCGCGAACAGCTCGGAGATTCATCCGACGACGCCGTATCCGGTCATTGACCTGCTTCCGGAACAGAAGGACATCGAGGACTTGGGCGGCACGATGCGCCTCGGACTGTACCCGTGCAAGCTGAAGGAAGGTTCGCTGGCCGTGCAATGTTACGGCGAAGAGCTTGTGTATGAGCGCCATCGTCACCGTTACGAGTTCAATAATGAGTACCGCGATTCCATCGAAGCGGCGGGTCTTGTCATTTCGGGCACGAGCCCGGACGGACGTCTCGTCGAAATTGTCGAATGTCCGGATCATCCGTGGTTCCTGGCCGTGCAGTTCCATCCGGAGTTTACGTCCAGGCCGAACCGTCCGCAGCCGCTCTTTAAACATTTCGTACAAGCAGCCTATCAGCAAGCCCGTTAATAAGGGCTTCTGACTTGGCGGCACTCCCGCATGCATAGGGCGTATCTGAAATTGTTGCTTGATTTGTTAAAGTTTTCAAAACATTTTTCGGTACACAGGCAGGAATCAATGTTTGCGTAGCGAATACAAAACAAAGAATGACAAATCAGGGACGGAAATTCCAGACCTATGGAAACGGAAATGGGAGGGTACCATATGAAGAAGAAGCTTCTCATCGTCGATGATCAGAACGGCATCCGCATTTTGTTGATGGAAGTATTTAGCAGCGAGGGATATGAAACGTATCAAGCTTCCAACGGTAAACTTGCACTCGAGATCGTCAGAAACGTATCGCCCGATCTGGTTTTGTTGGATATGAAAATTCCTGGTATGGACGGCCTTGATATTCTGAAGCATATCAAGAGCATCGACGCTTCAATTAAAGTCATCATGATGACGGCATACGGAGAACTCGACATGATTAAGGAAGCGACCGACCTCGGCGCGATCATGCATTTCACCAAACCGTTCGACATCGACGAACTGCGTCAGGCTGTCAACCAGCAGTTAAGATCGCCTAATAACAATTCATTCGCCGTGGGATCCTGAGAAGGGTCTCTTTTTTTCTGCCACAAAAGGTGCGCGATCGGGGATTTCATGTTTAATGTTTGTCCCCATCTATGATATAATAGCGCAGTATGACAGGAGAGCGGATCGCTCTCTGGCACGGTCAACATATAAAAGGAGGAGAAGAACACCATGCCACTTGTTTCAATGAATGAATTTCTACCGAAAGCCAAAGCAGGTAAATATGCCGTTGGCCAATTTAACATGAATAACCTTGAGTTTGCCCAAGCGATTACGGAAGCAGCTCAAGAGCTGAATTCTCCGTTTATTTTCGGCGTATCCGAAGGGGCGCTGAAATATATGGGAATGGAATTTACAGTGGCGATTGCGGAAGCTGCGGCGAAGAAATCCGGGCTGCCGATCGCGCTTCATTTGGACCACGGCAGCAGTTTTGAAGTCGCGATGAAATGTATCCGCGCGGGCTTCAGCTCTGTCATGTTCGACGGATCCCACTATTCCTTTGAAGAAAATATCCGCTTGACCAAAGAAGTCGTGAAAGCGGCGCACGCGATGGGCGTTTCCGTCGAAGGCGAGCTCGGCACGATCGGCGGCGTAGAGGATGACATCAGCGTAGATGAGTCCGATGCGAACCTGGCTAAGCCGGAAGAAGCGATCCGTTTCTACGAGGAAACAGGCGTAGACTGCCTCGCAATCGCAGTTGGTACGGCGCACGGCATGTACGCGGGCGAGCCGAACATCCGTTTTGACATCATCGAGAAGGTCGCCAGCGCCATTCCGGTTCCCGTTGTCCTGCACGGCGGTTCCGGCGTTCCGGATGAGATGATCAAGCAATCGATCGCAGCGGGCGTTGGCAAAATCAACGTTAACACGGAGAATCAAGTGGCTTGTACGCAAACGATCCGCGATGTATTGAACAAAGATGCGAAAGTGTATGATCCTCGTAAATACCTCACTCCTGCCCGCAAAGCTATGGTTGAAGTTGTGAAATCCAAAATTGTATTGTTCGGCAGCTCCAACCAAGCCTAAAACACATACGGGAGATACACCGGCAGAGGTGTATTTCCCTTCTCTTCCTATGTAATTCACTATACTTACCGTCCGACCAAGGTTGATATGTCTCTTTTGTTTTGTTTTTTTTATGCTTTAAAGTGGGAAGTGGGAGGAACGACATCGAATGGAGAAATTGATGATCGCCGGCGGGCGCCCGCTGCGGGGAACTGTTCAAATCAGCGGAGCGAAGAACAGCGCCATCGCGCTTATTCCGGCCGCGATTTTATCGGAAACTGCAGTAACCTTGGACAACTTGCCTACGCTCAGCGATGTGGCCATTTATACGGAGCTGCTCGAGGAATTGGGATCTACGGTTCGGTGGGATGGGGACCAAATGGTTATTGACCCGAGCCGGCTTGTATCCAGGCATATGCCCAACGGAAACGTAAAAAAATTGCGCGCTTCATATTATTTGATGGGTGCGCTGCTGGGCCGCTTCGGCGAAGCGGTGATTGGATTGCCGGGCGGGTGCAATTTCGAGCCAAGACCGATCGATCAGCATATAAAAGGTTTTGAGGCGCTGGGGGCACAAGTTACGACTGAGAATGGGGCTTTGCATATCCGCGCGAAGCAATTGCGCGGCGCGAAAATATATCTGGACGTCGTCAGCGTCGGCGCGACGATCAACATCATGCTGGCAGCCTCACGGGCTAAAGGCGTCACTATTATCGAAAACGCGGCAAAAGAGCCTGAAATCATAGATGTAGCAACACTTTTGAATGCCATGGGGGCTAATATCAAAGGCGCGGGCACCGAGACCATCCGTATTGAAGGCGTGGATGGCATGCACGGCTGCCGGCATTCGATCATTCCCGATCGGATACAGGCGGGAACTTACATGATCGCGGCCGCCGCCACACGGGGCGACGTTATCGTGGACAATGTAATTCCGAAACACTTAGAGGCCTTGACGGCAAAGCTACAGGAAATGGGGGTCCATATTTACGAAATGGACGAGTCGATCCGTGTGGTCGGCCAGCCGGAATATGAAAGTGTGGATGTGAAGGCGCTCGTGTATCCGGGCTTCGCTACAGATCTGCAGTCGCCGATGAGCAGCTTGCTTACGCAAACGCGCGGCGTTAGTATATTGTCCGACTTTGTCTATTCCAACCGATTCAAGCATATACCCGAGCTTGCGCGTATGGGCGCCAAAATCAAAGTGGAAGGTCGTTCCGCCATCATCGAAGGGGGTCCGCTGAGCGCGGCGAAAGTGAAAGCGACCGATCTTCGGGCGGGCGCGGCGCTCGTTATCGCGGGTTTAACCGTATCTGAAGGAACGACCGAAATTACAGGCGTCGAGTACATCGATCGCGGGTACGACCATTTGGTTGCCAATCTATCAAATTTGGGCGCGGAAGTTTGGCGTCAAGAAGACTAGAGTTGGATTCCGGGTATAGATGAGATATGTTTTGGGCATGGCTAGAGTATATTTTCACATAATAGAAATTATAATAGGCTGGTGGTTGGTACAATTATGGATATGCATCTGGCGCAGTTAGAGGCGCTGAAGTTGACCGAGCTTTACAAGCTCGCCAAGAAGTATCAAATTCCTTATTATGGTCAAATGAAGAAGAAGGAATTGATCTTCGCCATTCTCCGCGCTCAAGCGGAACAAAGCGGTTTAATGTTTATGCAAGGCGTGCTGGACGTGCTGCAGGAAGGCTTCGGCTTCTTGCGGCCGATCAACTATTTGCCGAGTGCCGAGGATATTTACATCTCGGCTTCGCAAATCCGCCGATTCGATCTGAGGTCCGGTGATTTGGTGTCCGGCAAATGCAGACCGCCCAAAGAGAACGAGCGGTATTTCGGACTCCTTCATGTGGAAGCCGTGAACGGCGAAGACCCGGAGACGGCGGCGGAACGGCTTCACTTTCCCGCACTCACTCCACTTTATCCGCAGAAGAAATTAGTTTTGGAAACGACCCCTACGAAACTTTCCACCCGTTTGATGGATTTATTGGCTCCTGTCGGCTTCGGACAGCGCGGATTGATTGTAGCGCCGCCGAAAGCAGGGAAAACGCTGCTGTTAAAAGAAATCGCCAACAGCATTTCCACCAACCATCCGGACGTAGAACTCTTCGTGTTATTGATTGATGAACGGCCCGAGGAAGTGACCGACATGCAGCGTTCCGTTAAAGGCGAGGTCATTGCGTCTACCTTCGACGAGCTGCCGGAAAATCATATTAAAGTGGCAGAGCTTGTGTTGGAGCGAGCTACCCGCTTGGTGGAGCATAAGAAAGACGTCGTCATCCTGCTGGATAGCATTACCCGTCTTGCGCGGGCGTACAATCTGGTTGTTCCTCCGACAGGACGCACATTGTCCGGGGGTATCGATCCCGGGGCGTTCCATCGTCCGAAGCGTTTCTTCGGGGCTGCCCGTAATATCGAAGAGGGCGGAAGCCTGACGATTCTTGCGACGGCGCTAATCGAGACGGGCTCCCGGATGGACGAAGTCATCTATGAGGAGTTTAAAGGAACCGGCAACCTTGAGCTTCATTTGGATCGGAAGCTGGCGGAGCGCCGGGTATTCCCGGCGATCGACATTCGTCGTTCCGGCACGCGCCGCGAAGAGATGCTGTTGACCAAGGAAGAGCTGGATAAAGTATGGGCAATCCGCAAAAACATGAACGATTCCTATGAATATACGGAGGCGTTCCTCAAGAAGTTCGCCGACACGAAAACGAATCAAGAATTTTTGGAAACGCTGGACACCACGAATGGCAACGGATCCGGCGGCAACGGAGGCGCTTCCCGGCGCGTGAAACACTCCGTCTCCTAGGAGGGACAGCAAGATGAATTTGGTATATGCCGGACCGGACGGCCACGTTTACGATCACCCGGACTTTATTGCACTCGGTCGGAACGGCGAGCTCGTGACGGAACTATTGGAAGAAGAGCTCATTCCGCTGCCGGAAGGGGCCACACTCGTCAGCTTGCCGGACACCCGCCCGATCGGACTGAATGCCCGGACGGGCGCGATGGAGGTTGTGCCCGGCGAAGTGAACGCCGTCGGCGCGCTGCTGCCGCAAGGGTTTACCCGCTTGCTGCTGCCGGGCTACGCCAAGACGGATAAGAGCAAGGTGCTCCCGCTCTTCGGTTACTCGGCGGTCGTGTGGAAGGACGGTACGTTCTATGTAGCGGCGGAAGCAAGCGATGATCCCGAACGGTGGAATCCGCGCAACTGCGATCCGGATGAGTTGGAAGTTCAAGTGAACAGCTTGCTTTCGCGTTATCCGGAAAATCGTCTTTATCAGCACTTATCGAATTGTGCGCTCGGTTACGAATGTTTAACCGCCTCCAACACGTTCCTCAATCGTTGGGAAGGAGCGGTACCGGTCTCATTTTCCTGTAATGCGGGTTGTTTCGGATGCATTTCCGAGCAGCCGGAGGATAGCGGGTTTCCGGCACCGCAAACACGCATGAACTTCAAACCGACGGTTGATGAAGTTGTGCAGGTGATGCTGGAGCACTTGAAGACGCCTGAGAGCATCATCAGCTTCGGCCAAGGATGCGAGGGAGAACCGTCCACGCAGGCGAAAATTATTATCGAAGCGATGCGCGAGGTGCGCAGACGTACGGATATCGGGTATATCAACATCAACACGAACGCGGGTTTGACCGATCATATCCGCGGTATCGTCGATGCGGGGCTCGATCTGATGCGGGTCAGCACGATCAGCGCTTTGGACGATCATTATAACGCCTACTACAAGCCGCGGGGGTATACCCTCAAGAACGTGGAGAAATCGCTGCGTTACGCGGCGGACAAGGGCGTCGTCACTTCGATCAATTACCTGATTTTCCCCGGGGTTACCGACCGTGAGGAAGAGATGGAAGCGATGATTGAATTTGTGCGGCGCACCGATCTGAAGCTGATTCAGCTTCGGAACTTGAACATCGATCCGGAGAGCTACCTGCAGCTTATCCCGCAGCCGCAAGGCGAACGGTACGGCATGAAGCAGATGCTCGAGATCTTCCGCGAGGAGCTGCCGGGCGTCGTTCTTGGTTCTTACACGCATATTCCCAGCGAGCTGACGGACAAGCGCAAGAAACACTTGCAGCGGAGCTAATGGACATGGTATAATGCACTTTGTGTATTTATGATAACTCTGATTCACATGGTGTTTCAGGGCAAAAGAGGTGAAAGGTCAATGAAAGCAGCGATTCATCCGACATATTATCAAACAACGGTTACTTGCGCATGCGGTAACACGTTTGAAACGGGATCCTTGAAGCAAAACCTCCGCGTAGAGATTTGCTCCGCTTGCCACCCATTCTTCACAGGTAAGCAGAAATTCTTGGATGCCGGCGGTCGCGTCGATAAATTCAAAAAGAAATACGGCATCTAATTCATTGCCATTCGCTTACAAGCATAAGCGCACCTTCTGTGGCTATCCTAAGATTGTAGATCTTAGCGCTGCAGGAGGTGTTTTTATATATGTTGAAAATCACGGTTCTATGGCTTTGTCTGCTGCTTCTCGTACTGCCCGGCCTTACCGCTTGCCAGAAAAAGAATGCTTCACCGGAGGTAAAAACGCACTCCGCGGACGGTTATCTGGGCATCACCGAAGCCAATCCGAACATGCCCCTAACGAACGGATATCGGACGTATCAATCGGATATGCTTGTGATGGAAACAGCGGTAAAATCGCACTATCCGCAGTTAACGGTGGAATCGATTCGCTTGAACGGGACGAGCGCGCGTCTTCGGCTTTTGGCGCCGCCAGGAACCTCAAGCGAGGAACTGCGCCGTTTGGGAGAGGAAGTACAGCGCACGCTGGCGGCCGAAGCGCCTCGTTACGACCCGGAGGTTACCGTCACTGCTAAATAAATCCCTACGGTTGCTATTTGTCCGCGATTCGACTATACTTAATTTTGCCGTGCTAGACGGGGAGGTAGCGGTGCCCTGTAACCCGCAATCCGCTGTAGCGGGGTCGAACGCCTTCTAGAGGTATTGCGATGTAAGGTTTGGGTCTTAAAGTTGGTGTTGAGAGTCGGGTCCTTCGCAATGGATGCCCGTGAACCCGGTCAGGTCCGGAAGGAAGCAGCCGTAAGCGGGATGTTTCATGTGCCGAAGGGAAGCCTAACTTGAGCTGACGATAAGAATTCCGCTTGGATCGTAATATCGAAGTAGGTGCACGGTTTAACTATTTTCGCTATGAAATAAATAAACGATGACGTTGTCGGGGTCGATTTTGACTCTTGATGACGTTTTTTTGTCTTACAGGGAAGGAAAATAAAGGAAAGAGGAGAATGTATACTAAAGTTAACTGGAGAACGTTGGTATGACGGGCTTGGAGAGCAGTCGATTTCAGATCCTATATAATGGGGGGTGGCAAAACGTGCGGCAGGAATTGAGCTTGCTTCAACGTTTCGCCGATATGTTTTTGAAGGATGTCAATTTGGGCGTCATCTTGATGAACACTGATTTTCAACTGATCGACATCAGCGATACGGCGTGCCGGGTGTTGGGATTGCAGCGCGAGCATGTGCTGCATAAGCCGATGGACTACGTATTCAAGGATCTCCCCGCCGAGCACCGTATTGTAGACCCCCGTATTTTGGACGGCATGGTCGTGCGCAATCAAGCGGTGTCCTGGACGAACAATCAGGAGCGGTACGAGCTGTTGGTGGACTCTAATGTGCTTCGGGACGAACAGGGGCAGGTTGTCGGCGCTTGCATCATGTTCAAGGATGTGACCAATCTGCGTTCGCTGGAAGAGCAGGTGCAGCGAAGCGACCGACTGGCGATGATCGGCCAAATTGCAGCCGGTACCGCCCATGAAATTCGTAATCCGCTTACTTCCATTAAAGGGTTCCTGCAGGTGTTCCGCAAGACGTTTCAAGAGCAGGGTATGATTCGGGAAAGCGACTATACTGACGTGATGCTTAGGGAAATTAACCGGATTAATGAGCTCGTGAACGAGTTTTTGCTTTTGAGCAAGCCGAAGAACGCGACCTACGAGGAGGTCGACGTATCGCAGGTGGTACGCGAGCTGCTGCCGATTATTAATAATGAAGCCATCTTACATAAGGTCACGGTACAGTACGAAGCGGTGTACGGCCTGCCGCGCGTCATTGCGGACCGCGAACATTTGAAGCAAGTGTTTTTGAACATATGCAAGAACGGTATTGAGGCGATGGGCGATGGCGGGTATCTGACCATAACGGAGAAGATGGATCCGGAGGAGCGCCGGGTAAGCGTCGATATTCACGACACCGGTCCCGGGATTCCGATGTACGTCATCGATAAAATCTTCGATCCCTTTTTTACGACCAAAGCGGAGGGGACGGGCTTGGGGTTGTCGGTTTGCCAACGCATTATTCATGACATTGGGGGGCATATCCGGGTTTCATCCAAAGGTTTCGGCACCACCTTCACCGTCAGCATCCCTTTTCCATGAGGGATTGCTTCAAACCTAAATCCAAGTGTAGTATAATGAACGGGATAAACATTCATTGGAGAGGGCAAGATGGCACATATCGCCTTATATCGTACGTGGAGACCCCAGTCGTTCCAAGACATGGTCGGCCAGAAGCATATTGTCCAAACCTTGCAAAATTCGCTGCGTGAAGGGCGGTTCAGTCACGCTTATTTGTTCAGCGGGCCCCGGGGAACCGGGAAGACGAGTGCGGCGAAAATACTCGCCAAAGCCGTTAACTGCTTGAATGGTCCGGGCGTCGAGCCTTGCAACCGCTGTGAAGCGTGTTTGCGCATAACCGAAGGCGCCGTGATGGACGTCGTCGAGATCGATGCTGCGTCCAACCGTGGCGTCGAGGAAATTCGCGATATCCGCGATAAGGTGAAATACGCGCCGACCGAAGTGCGCCAGAAAGTGTATATTATCGACGAGGTGCACATGCTGACGACGGAAGCGTTTAACGCGCTGCTGAAGACGCTGGAAGAACCGCCGGCTCATGTGATGTTTATTCTCGCGACGACCGAGCCGCATCGGCTGCCGGCGACGATTATTTCCCGCTGTCAACGGTTTGACTTTCGCCGCGTTGCGCTGGAAGAGCAAGTTGAACGGCTCCGTCAAGTGTGCGCGAAAGAGGGAATCGCAATCGATGAGGACGCGCTTGCCTTTATCGCGCGGCTCTCGGATGGCGGAATGCGCGATGCGCTCAGTTTGCTGGATCAGATTATCGCCTTTTCCGGCGAACGTGTCACTTACGAGGATGTGCTCTCCATTACGGGAGGCATGGCGTCGGACCAATTCGAGAAGCTGGCGCAAGCGATTCAAGATCGTGACATCGGTGCGGCGCTCGCTCTAATCGACGCGTTCATGCAAGAAGGCAAGAGCGCGGACAAATGCATGGAAAATCTAATTTATTATTTCCGCGATCTGTTGATGGTCAAGATGGTTCCGAATTCAGAAGCGCTCACCGAACGGATTTTGGACGTGAAACGGTTTACTGCGGTAGCGGAACGTTTCACAGGTGAAGCGTTAATCGCAATGATTGATACGCTAAACTATTATCAGACGGAAATGAAATACTCCGTACAGCCGCAAACCCTGCTGGAAGTCGCCGTGATGAAGCTGTGCAGCGGCTCGCCCGTTACCGGACGTCAGGGCGGAGCCGATACGGCTTCGGCGGGTTCGGGCGACGGCCAAACGATTCAACGGCAGGACGCCTTGGTCGGACAGCTTTTGAGCCGGATCGAGCGATTGGAGAGTCAGCTCGCTGCTCTCGTGAAACAGGGCGTGGCGCCTGGGGGCGGCGCGGCCCCGGCCGGCGGTTCGAGTGGCGGAGGAAGATCGGCTCCGGCTCCGGCCGTTTCGCGCCGCTCGATCGAGAAGCTGGATGCTTATGTGGCCGGCATAGATTCGCCGGAGTTCCGCCATGCGGCGCAGCAATGGAGCCAAGTGCTCGGCCGGGTGAAGGAACTGAAAATAACGGTGCATGCCTGGCTTGTAGACGGAGAGCCGGTAGGTCTTTCGGACACGAATCTGCTTGTTGCGTTCAAGAGCGCTATGCATCGCGAAACGTCGGAGAGACCGGCCAACAAGCAGCTGATCGAGCAGGCGTTTCAAGAAGTGATCGGGCAGCCGTATCGGCTGGTGACGGTTATGCTTAAGGATTGGAAGGCGGCAACGGAGCAAACGAAGTCTGCGGATGCTCCCAAGGAAGTGCTGGAGTTGATTCCCGAGGATGAAGGTCCCGGCGGTGCTGTGAAGGAAGAGTGGATCAGCGAGGCGATTCAACTGTTCGGCGAATTGGTCAAAATTAAAGACGAATAAGGAGTGATAAAACATGAATAACATGAACCAAATGATGAAACAAGTAAAAAAAATGCAGGAACAAATGCTTAAGGCTCAAGAAGATTTGGCTACTCGAACAATTGAAGGTACGGCCGGCGGCGGTGTTGTCTCCGTTACGGTGAACGGACAGAAGAAAGTGATCGGCGTTGCGATTAAGCCGGAAGCGGTAGACCCGGACGATGTCGAAATGCTGCAGGATTTGGTGTTGACGGCCATTAACGACGCGATGTCCAAAGCCGAAGAACTGGCGGGTAAAGAAATGTCCAAACTGACAGGCGGCATGAACATTCCGGGATTGTTCTAATCGCATCTGCCCCTTTCGGACTGACTTCAACGAGTGAGGAGCAACTCTTTTGTTTTATCCGGAACCGTTAGCCAAGCTGATCGATTCATTCTCGCGTCTGCCCGGCATTGGGCCGAAAACGGCAGGGCGTCTTGCTTTCCATGTGCTTCGGATGAAAGAAGACGATGTGATCGATTTTGCCAAAGCGCTTGTAAACGTCAAACGAAACCTGCACTACTGCTCGATATGCTGCAATATTACGGACACGGATCCTTGCCGGATTTGTCAGGATAAGAGCCGGGATGTATCCACCATTTGCGTGGTGCAGGAACCGAAGGATCTGGTCGCCATGGAGCGTACGAAGGAATTCAACGGTTATTACCATGTCTTGCACGGTGCGATTTCGCCCATGGAAGGGATCGGTCCCGATGAGATCCGGATCGCCGATCTGTTGAAGCGGCTGAGTGACGAGCGGGTGCAGGAATTGATTTTGGCCACCAACCCGAACATTGAAGGAGAAGCGACGGCTATGTATTTGTCGCGACTCGTACGTCCCTTCGGCATTAAAGTGACTCGAATCGCCCACGGACTTCCGGTTGGAGGAGATTTGGAATACGCTGACGAGGTTACGCTAACCAAAGCGCTCGAAGGTCGCAGGGAGCTTTAATTGAATCGTGTTTCAGAAAAGTCTTACGGTTTGCTAGCGGCAGGTTCGGTCTGCTGCGCGGCAACGGTAAGGCTTTTTTTGTTGTTTCTCCTGCGCCATCGAAATTTCCGCACTTTTCGGCTTGCGGAACCCTGCGCGTACTTCGAAACGTTGGGGGTGCACGGCGCAGGATGATCCGGCTAATTTGTTTCGGACGGTTTTCTTGGTTCTAAGCCGCTGGTTTGTTCGATATGTATGTACTATAGGACAAACTGTGAGGGGGCTGGCGGCGTGCTGAAATGGAGCAGGCGGGGTGGATTTAGCTGGTGGGGGAACGGAAAGAGAAAAGAGGAGCAGGCGGCGCTTTTTGAGGAGCGTGTGCAGCTTGTCGAGGAAATACGCCGTGCTCATATGGAATGGGAGGTTGCAGAACGGCGCTTTCACTATGCGGTTGAGAAGGAGCAGATCGATTATGCCATCTATGCGCTGGAAGCTGCAGAGAAGCGATTCGAGATGCTGATCAAGCAGGCGAAAAACATTCATATTTCGGCGGCCGAAGTATGCGCCAGCCGCGTGAGGGAGGGGTCGTCGTGAAGGCTTATTTGTTGTGGGGGCTGATGATCGGTTCGGGCGGCTTGCTGGCCCTGCTGCTGCTTCGTAACCGGTTTGCCATTCAATGGCTGGGTGCCTTATCTTTACATGTTGTGTTTGCGGCTGTTTTGTTGTATATTATGAATCTGTTTACCCCTTATACACACTTCGAACTTCCGTTAAATGCGGTGACAGTGGGGATCGTGAGCATTCTGGGAATCCCGGGCTTGGCGGTTTTAACAGCCTTGAAACTTTGGGTCATCGTATAATCGCAAGCAGCACAAATCAAAAGTTTTAAAAAAAGCTTGCAATAATGTTGTGAAATGTGATATATTAATAAAGTCGCCGCTAAACGAAGCGACAATAAACGACAAAGAAGAAATGGCGTAACGACGCGGCTTTGTCGGACAATTGCCCTTTGAAAACTGAACATCGAGTGAGTGCTTTAAATAAGAGATAGTAATATCTCAGCTAGCTTCAACAATGAGCAAGTCAG